>NZ_LIRL01000241.1 GCF_001419795.1 Streptomyces niveiscabiei | reverse complement strand
GCGCTCCGCCTCGGCGCGGGCCTCGGCGGTGCGGCGTACGGGGGTGTCGGGGCGCTCGGTCGGCGGGCACAGCTCTATCTCGCTGCCGTCGACCGGGTTGACGGTGAGGAGGTGTTCCCCGGCGACGACGTCGACCGTGCGGGCCGGGGCCGGCGTGTGCTGGCCCGGTGCGAGGGGGTCCCTGGAGGAACGCGGGCGCTGCGCGCGGCTGTCGTGGCCGCTCTCCTCGGGCTCCCGGGTGTTCGGGTCCATCGGTCAAGCCCCCCAAAAGCGTCGTGTGGTGGTGGCCCTTCCCGGCCGCGGTGCACACTGCGCTGTCGCTTCTGGTCCGGTGCCCGCCAGAGGGCTGAGGACGGCGGGCAGACGAACCGTAAACCTTCGCACAGTATCTCCGACAGCCCGGGGTACCGAGCGGCCCGAGACGTCACGGTCCGGTGAGGATTGCACGGGTGACCTGGTGTGTCAGACCCGGGGCAGGGATTCGGCCGCGAGGCCGCCCTCGATGGCGAGGATGCGGTGCAGGCGGGTGGCGACCAGCAGGCGTTGCAGCTGCGGGGGTACGCCGCGCAGGACGAGCCGCCGGCCCGCGCGGCCGGCCCTGCGGTGCACGCCCATGATCACGCCGAGTCCGGTCGCGTCCCAGAAGTCCAGCTCGGACAGGTCGAGCAGGAGGTCGCCGACCCCGTCGTCGACCGCCGCGTGCAGGACCGTACGGGCGTCCGCCGCGCTGTGCACGTCCAGCCGACCCCCGACGACCACCTCGGCGTGGTCGCCCCTGATGTGCATATGCGCTCCCCTGGCGTCGCGTGCCGTGCTCCGCGTGTGCTGTGTGTACTCGTCCGGTATCGCATCGTCTGACTGCCCCGGACGGCTGGAGGTTGCCGTCTGTGAGCGAACCGATACCGAATTCACTCGCAGGGGTGAGGCTCGTGGGGTCTGTGCGGTTCGTGTACGCCGGTGATCCGCCCCGAGGCAGCCCACGACCGCGCCGGCGCACCGATACCCGCCCCGGTACGCCGTTCCCTTGGCCCGGACCTTAGCGGCCCGGAGCCGCTCTGTGACGCCTTAGTAACGCGAGTCACGTCCCCGTGGACGGACATCACACCCGGCCCCCACAACTACCCTGATCGCATGGTCAATCTGACGCGCATCTACACCCGCACCGGCGACCAGGGCACCACCAACCTCGGCGACCTGAGCCGCGTCCCCAAGACGGACCTCCGCATCGCCGCCTACGCGGACACGAACGAGGCGAACGCGGCCCTCGGCACGGCCATCGCCCTCGGCGCCCTCCCGGAGGACGTGGTCAAGGTCCTGACCCGCATCCAGAACGACCTCTTCGACGTAGGCGCCGACCTCTCGGCCCCGGTGGTGGACAACCCCGAGTTCCCCCCGCTGCGAGTGGAGCAGTTCTACATCGACCGCCTGGAGACGGACTGCGACCACTACAACGCCACCCTGGACAAACTCCGCTCCTTCATCCTCCCCGGCGGCACCCCGGCCGCCGCCCTCCTCCACCAGGCCTGCACAGTGGTCCGCCGCGCGGAACGCTCCACCTGGGCGGCCCTGGAGGTCCACGGCGCCACGATGAACCCCCTCACCGCGACCTACCTGAACCGCCTCTCCGACCTCCTCTTCATCCTGGCGAGAACGGCGAACAAGGAGACCGGGGATGTGTTGTGGGTGCCGGGCGGGGAGAGGTGAGCCGGGGTCAGGGGCGGCGATAGACGTCTCTGCGGTGGCCGACTCGGACAACGAGAACGACAAGTCTGCCGTCGTCGATCCGGTAGGCGATCCGGTGCATCCCGACACGCAACCGGTAGAGGTCGTCGTACCCGGCCGGCTTCTTCACGTCCGCGTCGTCTCGGTAGGGGTCGTCTCACAGACGGCTGAGCGCGTGCAGGATGCGCAGTGCGGTCGTCTGGTCCAGAGCTCGCAACTGGCGACGGCCGGCAGTCGTGAACTCGAAGGCATGCTTCACGCAGTGCCTTCCCTGGACGCACCCGACGGGGGCCCGAAGATGTCCGCCAGCACGTCCGCCAGCGTGGCGCGCGGAGCGTCGCCTTCCTCCTTGAGCGTCTGGAGAGCCTCACGCGCCAGCAGTTCGTCGGCAGCTTCCTCCAGCGCGTTGTACTCCTCTATCGAGACGATGGCCGCCACAGGGGTGCCACCCCGCGTGATGACCGTCGGCTCTCCTGCCTGCGCCTGATCAAGCAGCCGCGCGAGATTCGCCCGAACCTCGCGCGCAGAGATGGAGTCGCCCATGCCTCCAAAGTACTCAGCTTCGTGTACACCAAGGTGCGGTGGGACCGGCCGACTCCCGCCTCCGCCTTCTCGGCGTCACTACCACCGTCCCGCCTTCTCGTGTCGCTTCTCCACGGCCGCCGGTGCCTTCTTCGGGAACACCGTGTACGCGCCCGCGATGATCACGTTGATGCCGATCACGTACAGCATCCGGGTCTGCCAGCTGCGCAGGGAGCCCGTCTCGCCGGAGTCGCCGACGTACCAGACGGCCGCTTGGAGGAGGCCGGCGGCGACGGCTGCGGCGAGGATCCAGCGGGCGGCGACCTTCCATTCGTGCAGGGCGCGGGCCATGCCGTACTTGGGGGGCTTCGGCGGCGGAGGGCCGTCGAAGAAGCGGTGGGAGACCTGGGCGTCGGCCCATGTGATCGTGGAGTGGCCCAGGCCGACGGTGAAGCCGATGTAGACCGCGGCGATGCCGTGGTGCCAGCTGGGCTCCGCCCCGTCGCGGAGGTCCATCGCCGTGACGGCGAGGAGGACGACCTCCAGGAGGGGTTCGCACAGGAGGAGGGCGAGGCCGGTGCGCGGCATCTTGAGGGCGTACCGGAACGTCAGCCCGAGGGCCAGCAGTACCCAGAACGCCACCTCGCAGGCGATGATCAGTCCGACGATCACATCAACCACTCCTCCCGGAACTCGACCCTTCCAGCCTCCCGGCGCCGGGCCCGCCTCACCTCGTCGCCCGTGACGAGATCCCGGTACATCGAAAGATGCAGTCCAGGACCCGCCTCGGGCAGCAGGCGCAGGGCCCGCGACCCGTGTTGGATGGGACCCATGGCCGTACGACCCCACCGCGACGACCTCCGCATCGCCGCCGCAGGCCTGGCCGGCGGTGTCCTCCTGTGGGCGCTGGGCCTGTTCGCCCGCCCGGGAGGCGACGACCCGATCGTGCTGTGGCGCGGCGACTGGCCGCCCCTGGTCCCGCTCGCGGTGATGGCGGCCTGCGAGCTGCTGCGCCGGACGCACCCGAACACGGCCGCCCTGATCGGCACGGCGACCCTGGTCCTGGACACGGTGACGCGCGGCAGCGTGGTCACGGTCCTGATGTACACGGACCTGATCTACGCGGCGGTCCTGTACGGCACCCCGGCGGCGGCCCGCCTGATCCCCCGCGTCTCGGCGCTGCTGACGCTGCTGGGCACGACCGTCCCGTTCGCGTTCTGGCACCGGCCGGACGTCTTGCTGATCGGCTTCGCGATCGGCCTGGTCACCCTGACCCCGGCGATGACGGGCGTCCTGGTCCGCGACCACAGATCGGCGGCGGAGGCGGCCGGCCTCAGAGCCGAACAGACCGCGCTCCTCGCCGAGTTGGACAGGACGCAGGCGGTGACGGCCGAACGCGCGCGGATGGCGCGGGAGTTGCACGACCTGGTCGCCAACCACCTCTCGGCTATCGCGATCCACTCGACGGCGGCCCTCTCGATCGGCGACCCGGACACCTCGAAGAAGGCCCTCGCGGTGATCCGGGAGAACAGCGTCGAGGGCCTCGCGGAGATGCGCCGCCTGATCGGCATCCTGAGAGACCCCGACGACCGGGTCGAGCCGGCCCCCACCCTGGACGCCCTCCCCGCCCTGATCGAGGGCGCGCGGGCGAACGGCCTGGACGTCACCCTGACGACGCCCCCGCCGACGGGCGCCCCGGCCCCGGTCGCCCTGGCGGCGTACCGCATCGTCCAGGAGTCCCTGACGAACGCCCTGAAGCACGCGTCCCCGGGCGAGGTGACGGTCGGCCTCCACAGCGACGGCACCCACCTGAGAGTCACGGTCACCAGCCCGTACGCCACTCCCGGAACTCCCCGCGCGCCAGGCTCGGGCGCCGGTCTGATCGGCATGCGCGAACGGGCCACGCTGATCGGCGGAACGTTCGACGCGGGCCCGCGGAACGGCCGTTGGACGGTCACCGCCAGCCTCCCCCTCCCCGAAGGAGATCCCGCATGATCCGCGTCCTGGTCGCCGAGGACCAAGCGGCCGTCCGCTCGGGCCTGGTCCTGATCCTGGGCAGCGCCTCGGACATCGAGGTCGTCGGCGAGGCGGCGGACGGCGAGCAAGCGGTGTCCCTGGCAAGGGAGTTGCGGCCGGACCTGGTCCTGATGGACGTTCAGATGCCGCGCCTGGACGGCGTGTCGGCGACGCGGCGGATCACCGCGGAGTCCCTGGCGGACGTCCTGATCCTGACGACCTTCGACCTGGACGAGTACGTCTTCGGAGCCCTGCGCGCGGGCGCCTCGGGCTTCCTCCTGAAGAACGCCGAGGCGTCCCAACTCCTGGACGCGGTCAGGACGGTGGCGCGCGGCGAGGGCCTGATCGCCCCGGCCGTCACCCGGCGCCTGATCACCGAGTTCGCGACGGTCACCGCCCGCACCCCCACGACGGACCCCACGGTCCTGGACACCCTCACCCGGCGTGAACGCGAGGTCCTGGCCTGCCTCGGCGAGGGCCTCTCCAACGCGGACATCGCGAGGCGCCTGGACATGGCCGAGGCCACGGTGAAGACCCACGTCAGCCGCCTCCTGGCCAAGCTGGAACTCCGCAGCAGAGTCCAAGCGGCAGTACTGGCACAGGAGTTGGGGATCTAGGCTGGCCCTGGAGCGATCAAGTCCCTATTGGTACAGACCTATTGACGCGTGGTCTGGACCACTCCTACGCTCCGCCACGGCACGTCAACCACGATCCCCCACGACGAGGAGGCGTCCCCATGCGCTTCGCACTCGGCAGACACCCCTTCCGCAGGCTGGCAGCCGTACTCGCCGCAGCCGCCCTGCTCCCTCTCACAGCCCTCACGACCCCAGCCGCCGCACACGCCCCCGCCC
>NZ_LIRL01000240.1 GCF_001419795.1 Streptomyces niveiscabiei | reverse complement strand
GCCACGTGAGACAAGCTCTTAGGGGTTACCGGTCCAGGAGCGGCAGTTGGTGCTGAGTACGGCACAGGAACTGTGCCGTACCTCCCGTTGGGATTCGTTCACGGCAACCCGCATGAATGGCACTGGGTCTGGCCCGAGCAGAGCCAACTCGCTCTGGTCGACTTCAGCCGCGCACGGTTCGCGCCCGTGATCGTGGACCTGGTCCCGTTCGCCTGCCGCTGGCTCGACGTTCCCGCGCTGAAGGCCGGCTTCTACCGCAGCTACGGCCGCCATCTCCTCCCCGAGTAGCGAGACGCGCTGAACTGCCTGGTCATCCTGCCGGGATAGCCCGTCGCTCGGACCAGATGCTCTTCGCCTGCTTGCACGAGTGGCGTCCTCGCCTACTAGGGTTCTCGACCGCAACGCTTGAACGATGTCCGAACAAACGGATGCAGGGCTGCGGGGAGTGGCACGGGGATGGGTTACACGATTCCGGGTTGGCTGGATGAGGTTCTGGACTTCATCGGGATCAAGTTCCCGAACGTGGACGAGGACGACTACCGCGAGATGGCCACGGCCATGCGGGAGTTCGCGGAGAACTTCGAGGGCCACGGCGCGGACGCACACCTCGCGTTCGCGCGGATCCTGTCGTCGTCCGAGGGCTGGGCCGTGGACGCGATGGAGCGGCACTGGGGCCAGGTGAAGGCCGGTCATCTGGAGAAACTCCCGGAGCTGGCGCGGCTGTTCGCGGACGCGTGCGATGTTCTGGCGGACATCGTCTTCGGGATGAAGACGAAGGCGGAGGCCGAACTCGCCGTCATGGCCGGGTCGGTGGGCCTGTCCATCGGGCTGGCGTGGGTGACGGGGGGCCTGTCGGCGGTGCTGGGTGCGGCCGAGATCGCGGCGATGCGTCAGGTCGTCAAGCGGATCGTCGACGAGGCGGTGGACCGGATCGTCGACGAGGTGATCGCGAAGGTCACGGAGCCGGTCAACGCGAAGCTGGAGGCGATGGTCGAGGACATGGTGCTCGACCTGGCGGAGGGCGCGTTCTCGATGCCGGACGGCGCCGGCGGGCACGGCGGCAAGGGCGGGCATGGCGGTATGCAGATCGCCTCGGCCGGAGGCGGGGGTGGCGGGACCGGTGGAGGCGGTGCGGAGAAGGTCACCCGGATCGATCACACCGAGTTCGAGGGCGGTGCGGGGAAAGTCGCGTGGCACGGCGGGGAGTTGCGGGTGGCGGCGTCCTCGCCGCTGGGGCGGGCCAGGGGTGCGTTCGGACGGAGCAAGGGCCGGGACCCGTTCACGCAGGCGTTCGACAGTGTGCTGCACGGCGGGTTGAAGGGGACGGAGAAGGCCCTCGACAAGGTCGCCAAGCACATCACGGAGACGATCCCGGAGCGCACGCGTGCGGCTTCGCGGCTGCACAAGAACACCGACCTCGGCGTCGCCGACCGGGCGAGGAGCGTCGACGTCGGCAAACACGACGGCAAGGGGGATGGTTCGGAGAGGCACGGGGGCACTCCCGCCTCCGGCCGCAAGAGCGACGACGGTCTGAAGATCGACCAGGTGAAGCTCTCCCGCCAGTCCCACGCTCTCGACAACAGGGAATGGTGCGGCGATCCGATCGACATGGCCAGCGGCCAGATGATGCTCGCGCAGACCGACGCGGACCTGCCGGGTGTCCTCCCCCTGACCCTGCGCCGCACCCACCTCAGCGACTACCGGGCGGGACGCTTCTTCGGCCCGTCGTGGGCGTCCACCCTGGACGAACGGCTGGTCGACAACAAGACGTCGGGCGGGATCTGGTGGTACCGGGAGGACGGCTCGGTCCTGGTCTATCCCCGCCGCCCGGATCTCCCCGGCGACCGGGTCCTTCCCGTCGTCGGCACGCCCCTGCCCCTGACCTACGTCACGCACGGCGCCTCGTACGTCCTGACCGTGGAAAATCCTTTCACCGGTCTGACCCGTCACTTCGAACCCGCCACCACGGGCTCGGACACCTGGTGGCTGGCAGCGATCGAGGACCGCAACCACAACGTCATCGCCATCGAGCGAGGCGAGAACGACGCGCCGCTCGCCGTCACCCACACCGGCGGCTACCGCCTCCGGATCACCACCGCCACCACGGCCGGCCAGATCCGAATAACCGCCCTGCACGCCCTCACCGAGGGTTCTCCCACGGCTCTGCGCACATTCGCCTACGACGAGACCAGCGCCGACCTCACCGAGGTCCGCAACGCCGTCGACGCCCCGCTGCACCTGACCTACGACGGAGAACACCGGATCACCGGCTGGCGCGACTCCAACGGCACGACGTTCACGTACGAGTACGACGTACAGGGCCGGGTGACCGCCACCCGCGGCACCGACGGCATCCTCAACTCGACCATCGCGTACGCGGGTCCGGACGAGAGCGGCGTCACCACCGCCACCTACACCGACTCCCTCGGCCACGCCACCCGCTACCGCGCCAACCCGCACGGCCAGGTCATCGCGATCACCGACCCACTGGGGAACACCACCACCCAGACCTGGGACGACCGCGACCACCTCCTCACCCGTACCGATCCCCTGGGCCGCACGACTCGCTGGGAATGGACCGGCGGAGACCTGACCCACGTCACCGAGCCCGGCGGGACAGGGACTCGTATCGCGTACGACGATCTGCATCTGCCGGTGGAACTGACCGGCCCCGACGGCGCACGTGTCCTCCAGCGCTTCGACTCCCGCGGAAACCGAACCGCCCTCATCAACGCGGACGGGGCGACCTACACGTTCACCCACGACGCGGCAGGCGCCGTGACGCAGGTAATCGACCCGCTCGGCGCGACGACGACCGTACGAAGGAACCCAGCCGGCCTGCCCACCAAGATCCGCGATCCCCGGCAGTCGACGACCACCGCCCGATACGACGCCTTGGGACGCGCCGTCGAACTCACCGACCCGCTCGGCCACACCACCGCACTGGTCTGGGACGCCGAAGGGCGCCTGGTCCAGCGCACCGCCGCCGACGGCAGCACCGAGCAGTGGGCCTGGGACGGCGAAGGCAACTGCACCAGCCACCGCGACGCCCTCGGCGCCTGCACCCTCTTCTCCTACGGCCCCTTCGACCTCCCCCTGTCACGGACCGCTCCGGACGGCACCGGGCACCGCTTCCGGCACGACACCGAACAGCGCCTCACTCAGGTCACCAACTCCCTCGGACAGACGTGGAGTTACGTCTACGACGCGGTCGGCCGCCTGGTGGCCGAGACCGACTTCGACGGCCGCACCAGCCGCTACGCCTACGACGCGGCGGGCCGGCCCACGACCCGTACGAACGCGGCGGGCGAGACCCTTACGTACACCTTCGACGAGGCCGGCCGCCTGACCGGCAAGACGGCCCCCGATATCCGTACCTCCTACACCTACGACACCGCCTCACGTCTCACCCGCGCCACCACCCAGGACACCGTCCTGGAGTTCGCCTACGACACCGTCGGCCGCCTGACCACCCAGACCGTGGACGGCGCCGAGCTGCACCTGACCTACGACAGCACCGGCCGACGCCGGACACGGACCACCCCGTCAGGAGCGGTCACCGCCTGGGAGCACGGCACTGTCGACCCCGTCCGCATGACGGTGTCCGGACGGACGGTCGGCTTCACCCACGACCCGGCGGGGCGCGAACTCGTCCGCGACATCGGCCAGTTCACGACCGTGACGAGCAGTTACGGCGTCTCGGGCCTGCTCACCGGCCAAACCGTCACCGCCGGCAGCGACCGACGGCTGATCCAGCGCAGGACGTACACACATCGCGCGGACGGCCACCTGACCAGTGCCGAAGACCTGCACACCGGCCTCCGGCAGTTCGACCTGGACCCGGCCGGACGCGTCACCGCCGTCCACGGCGCGCACTGGGACGAGAGCTACGGCTACGACGCGACGGGCAACCAGACCACCGCGGCCTGGCCGACCGGGCACCCCGGGCAGGACGCGACCGGCCCGCGTACCTACGACGGAACCCGCATCACCCGCGCCGGCCACGTCCGCTACGAGCACGACGCACTGGGACGGATCGTCCTGCGCCAGAAGACCCGCCTGTCCCGGAAACCCGACACCTGGCGCTACGAGTGGAACGCCGAGGACCAGCTCGTCGCCGTCACCACCCCCGACGGCACCCTCTGGCGCTACGCCTACGACGCGCTCGGCCGACGGACCGCGAAACTCCGCATGGCCGACGACGGCACGACCGTCCTCGAACGCACCTCCTTCACCTGGGACGGCGCCACCCTCTGCGAACAGACCACCAGCACACCGGACGCCCCCGAACAGCTCACCCTCACCTGGGACCACGACGGTCGCACCCCGATCACCCAGACCGAGACCAAAGCGCTCGTCCACGCACCCCAAGACGTCATCGACCAGCGGTTCTTCGCGATCATCACCGATCAGATCGGAACCCCGACCGAACTGGTCGACGAGACCGGCACCGTCGCCTGGCGCACCCGTGCCACGCTCTGGGGCACCACCACCTGGAACAAGGACGCCACCGCCTACACCCCCCTGCGATTCCCGGGCCAGTACTACGACCCCGAAACCGGACTGCACTACAACTACCACCGCCACTACGACCCGGAATCCGCCCGCTACCTCACGCCGGACCCGCTGGGCCTGCTTCCCGCCCCCAACCCCCTGGCCTACGTCGACAACCCCCACTCTCTGAGCGACCCCCTGGGTCTCACCCCGTGCGACGAGGGCGACGTCACCTGGGGCGACCGAGTCCAGTACGGCGCGCTCGGCCCGCACAACCGGGCCACGTCCATGCACGCCACCATCACCGGCGACATGCTCGGCGGGAAGACCAACCCCAGTGTGGACCCCGCCGGATGGGCCTCAGGGCAGGGATACAACCGCGCCCACCTGCTCGCCGCGATGATCGGCGGCTCCAACAAGGACCCGCGGAACTTCGTCACCATGCACAGCTACGCCAACTCACCCGTCATGCGGCAGGTCGAACTCCAGATCCGCAACGCCGTGAAGAACGACAACGAGATCATCCAGTACAGCGTGACCCCCATCTACGCCGATCACCATGCGAAGATCCCCCTCGGCGTGACCATCGAGGCCCACGGCAGCAACGGTTTCCAGATGCACCCGCACGGCAGCGACGCCGGCGGAACCAACATCTTCACGATCTGGAACCGGAAACGGTGAAGAAAGGACCCCTCCCCCGATGACCCCCGACCTGACC
>NZ_LIRL01000024.1 GCF_001419795.1 Streptomyces niveiscabiei | reverse complement strand
GCCCGGGCGCATCCCCGGCGGCCCGCCGGACGCCCCGCACCGGCCGCCGGCCCCACCCCACCGGCCTGTCCGGCTCGCTGTCGTCTATCACGGGGAGGACGCCGCGACGCGGATCCTCGCTCAGGAGGCGGCAGCCGCCGCGCGGGTGCTGGGGGCCGAGGTGCGGTTGCGGCGGGTGGCGCTGGGCGGTGGGGTGCGGGACGCGGCCTGGCTGGGGCCGAGCGCCGCGCCCGCTGCGGCCGAGGACGTCGCGTGGGCGGACGCCGCGCTGTTCGGGGCGCCCGTGCGGCTCGGTGCGCTGGCCGCGCCGCTGCTGGAGTTCGTCCAGACACTGGACGGCGAGCCGGGCCCCCTGTGGGGCAAACCGGCGGGCGGCTTCGCGATCACCCCGGCGCGGCACGCGGGCGCCGAGACGGCCCTCCTCGACCTCGGCCACATGCTCCTGCACACGGGCGCCCTGCTCGTACCCCCCGGCTACACCGACCCGGCGGTCGAGGCCGCGGGCGGCAACCCGTACGGCACCTCGTGTTCCCGCGCCCCGGACGGCCTGCCCACCCCGCAGGCCCGAGCCGCCGCCGCGCACCAGGGCCGCCGTATCGCCTTCGCGGGCGACCTCCTGCGCCGCACCCCGCAGCCGTCCGCCCCGACCTCCGTCCCCTCGACCTCCATAGGGAGTCCGGCATGAGTGTGAGTGTTCAGCAGTACGACGACATCGGTGAGACCTATGAGGGGTTCAAGTCGCTGCCGATGGCCCGGTGGGCGGAGTGCCCGAGTTTCCTGGCGATGCTGGGGGACGTGCGGGGGAAGTCGGTGCTCGATCTGGCCTGTGGGACCGGGTTCTACAGCCGGCAGATCAAGCGGCTGGGCGCGGCCGAGGTGCTGGGCGCGGACGTGTCGCCGGCGATGGTGGAGGCGGCGCGGGTGATCGAGGAACGGGTTCCGCTCGGGGTGCGGTACGCGGTCGCGGACGTGACGCGGCTGCCGGTGCCGGAACGGCCGTTCGACGTGGCGAGCGCCGTGTATCTCCTCAACTACGCCGAGGACGCGGCCGAGATGGAGGAGATGTGCCGCTCGGTGCGGCGGAGTCTGGCGCCCGGTGGCCGGTTCTTCGTGCTGACGCAGGCGCCCGGTTACCGCTTCGAGGGTCCGTCGATGGCGAAGTACGGGTTCACGTACGAGCCCGTGGCCCTCTCGCCGATCGGTCCCCGCGTGCGGATCGTGGCGCAACTGGCGCCGCCGGTCGAGTTCGTGACGTCGTATCCGCGCCGTGAGGTGTTCGAGCAGAGCCTGCGGCGGGCGGGGTTCGCGGACGTGACGTGGGTGCCGCTGCACGTGTCCGAGGAGGGGATGCGGGAGCGGGGCACGGAGTTCTGGGCGGACTTCCTGGCGAACCCGCCGCTGGTGATGCTGCACTGCACGGCCGTCTGATCGCATGGCGAGAGCCTCGCCCGGTTGCCAAGCCGGGCGAGGCTCTCTTCGTGCCGCCGGGGTGCCCGGGCGGACGGCGGGCACGCGACGGGGGAACGGACACGCCAGCCGTACGCCGGTGCGGTCCCCGGCGGCACGTCCCGGCCGGGCTGCGACCCGGCCGGGATTCTCATCTCACCCGGCGCCGGCCGGCGCCCGCAGGCGGCGGGCGAGGACGAGGCCGATCAGGGCGAGGACGGCGGTGAGCCCGAACAGCGAGCCGAGGGCGACCCGGGTTCCGGCGTCGTAGTGCTCGCTGATGGCGAGCGCCGCGCCGCCGAGACCGGCGATGACGCCGGTGGCGAGGGTCTGCGCGAGCTGGAGCGCCCCGCTGAGTTCGCCCTGGCGTTCGGCCGGGGTCTGTTCCATCGTGTCGGTGGTGGAGGCGTTGAACGCCACACCCATGCCGATGCCGCCGATGGCCCAGCCGAGGACGGCGATCCAGCCCGGTACGGCGTCGGTGAGGATCGCCAGGGTGATCACGCCGACGCCGGCCAGCAGGACGGCGAAGCCGAGGACGACGCTGGTGGTGCGCCCGCCCGGGGTGGCGTCCCGTTTGGCCTGCCAGGCCGAGCCGAGCACCCAGGTGATGGCGCCCGCCGACAGGCCGAGCCCCGCCTCCCAGGCGCTCTGCCCGCGCAGTTCCTGGAGGCCGAGCGGGAGGTAGGCCTCGCTGCCGAAGTACACCCCGCACAGCAGGCCGCGGATGACCACGCCTGCACCGAGTCCGGGGCGCGCGGTGAGCGTGCCCTCGGGGGTGACCCGGCGCAGGGCGGGCAGGGCGATCGCGCAGCCCGCGACGGCGAGGACGGCGAGCAGCACCAGGTTCTCCAGCAGGAGGGCCTGGAGCAGGATGCCGGTGCCGACGGTCAGGAGCACGGAGTTGGCCAGCGGGCCCTTCCACCAGGGGTCGGCGGGGGCCGCCGTCCGCTCGGCCTGCGGGCGTTCCAGGCGGCGCAGCGCGGGCAGGCTGAGGAACGCGGCGACCGCCACGATCGGCAGCATGAGCAGGAACACCGCGCGCCAGGTGGTGGCGTCGGCGAGGGTGCCCGCCAGGACCGGGCCGACCAGTGAGGGGATCGTCCACGCCGAGGAGAGCAGGGCGAACATGCGCGCCCGCAGGTGCTCGGGGTAGGCGAGGCCGATCACGGTGTAGGCCATGGCCATGACGGCGCCGACGCCGAGGCCCTGGAGGAAGCGTCCGGCCAGGAACAGGGGCCAGGAGTTCGCCGCCCCGGCCAGGGCGCAGCCCAGCGCGAAGACGGCCATGCCGGTAGCCGCGGGGGCCCAGGGGCCGCGCAGGTCGGCGGTCTTCCCGGCGAGGACGGTGCCGATGATGTTGGCGAGCATCAGGGCGGACAGGCCCCAGCCGTAGGCGCCGAGTCCGTCGAGGTCGCGGGCGATGTCGGGCAGGACGGTGGCGACGCCGAGGGACTCGAACGCGACCATGCCCACGGACAGGATCACGCCGAGGCTCAGGGCCCGGTAGGGGCCGGAGAAGACGCTCTCCGTGCGTTTGGTCGTGCCGTCGGGCTCGGGCGAGGGTCCGCCCAGTCCTTCTGGTAACTCGTCGACATGCTGGGACATGACGTCACCTCGTGTGAGAGAATTACTTTCCGATGCGGAACGGAATCATAAAGGTAGGGGATCCCGGGTGAACACACCACAGGGCTCGGACAGTTCCGGCCCACTCACCGCGCAGCGTTCGCGGGGCCGTCCGCGCGACGAGCGCATCGACACCGCCGTGCGCAAGGCCGTGACGGAGATCCTCAACGAGGTCGGCTACGGCCGGCTGACGCTGGAGGCGGTCGCCGCGCGGGCCGGGACGACGAAGCCGACGCTGCGCAGGCGCTGGCGTTCCCGGCAGCACCTGGTGGTCAGCGCGCTGGTGCAGACGATGGGCTCCTCCCCGACCCCCGACACCGGCTGCACCCACTGCGACCTGATCGTCGGCATCCGCACCCTGAGCCACGCCTTCACGACCACCATCGGGCGCCGCGCGCTGCCCGCGCTGATCGCGGACCTCGCCGACGACCCGGAGCTGGAGTCGGAGTTCCTCGGCGAGCTGTTCCACCCGCGCCGGGCGGCCACCGCCGCCGCGCTGCGCCGGGGCATCCGGCGCGGTGACATCCGTGCCGACGCCGACATCGACCTGCTGCTGGACATGCTGGCCTCCACCGCCTACTACCGGGTGCTCTTCGGCCACCTGCCGCTGACCCCGACCCTCGCGGAGGACGTCGTGGAGGTCGTCCTCAGGGGCGTGGCGACCCCGCAGTGGCACAGCAGCCACGGGAGCGTGCACACCCCCTGAGGCCGGGGGCCTCGGGAACGACGGCTCGCACTGACCGGGCGAGACCGCGGGGCGCGGGGGGCCACCGCATGTACGGAGACAACGGGACCAGAGAGGGATTCGAGTGCTCAGCCGTGACTGTGAGATGTCCGATGTGCAAAAGACCCTGGCCTCCGCCGCGTCCGGCGCGGGGGCCAGCCTCCTGATCGAAGGGGGGATCGGGGCCGGCAAGTCGTATCTGATGCGGGCGGCCGTCAGAACCGCCCGGGCCCACGGGTTCGAGGCGATACCCGTGCGGGCCCGTTTCTCGGGCACCTCTCTGGTCCAGGACGTGCTGCACCGCCTGGAGACCTGTGCGGCGCCGGACGCCCGCCTCGACGAGGACCGGTTCGAGCGGTTCGCCGGCTCCCTCGGCCGCAACCAGCCGCTCCTGCTCGCGGTGGACGACCTGCACTGGGCCGACGGGCACTCGCTGTACTGGCTCGACCGGCTCACCGCGCGCCTCGAAGGGCTGCCGGTGGCCCTGCTCGCCACGCTCACCCCGGGCCTGGCCACCCCCCAGGAGGACCCCGCGAAGGACGGTACGGGCACCCTCCCCCGGGTCGTCTCCGACTTCCACCAGCGCACCGTGCTGTCGGGCCTCGACCCGGACGCCGTGGGCTATCTGCTGACCTCCGCCTTCGGGCGCCCCGTCGCCGAGTCCGTCGTGCACGCCTGTCACCGCGCGACCGGCGGCAACCCGCTCCTGGTCCACGCGCTGCTGCGCGAGCTGCGCCGCGCCGGTACGGACCGGGAGCCGACCGTCGAGCAGATCGCCGCGCTCGGCTCGGTGGACGTCGCCGAGACCGTCGTCGCCCGCTTCGAGGAGCGCTCCCCCGGTATCGGCCGGGCCCTGGACGCCATCGCCGTCACCGGCCGCACCGCCACCCCGAACCTGGTCGCCGCCCTCGTCGACATCTCCACCGCCGAAGCCGCCGACGTGCTCCACGTCCTCGCCCGCTGCGGCGTCCTGCACGGCAACAGCGAGGGCGGCGTGTTCGCCCAGCCGCTCGTGCGGACGTCCCTGCTCGCCGCGCTGCCGCCGAGCGAACAGGTCCGGCTGCACGCCGCCGCCGCCCGCGCCCTGCACTCCCTGGGCGCACCCGCGCACGAGGTCGTCCACCATCTGCGCCGGGCTCCCCGCATCGGCGAACGGTGGGCGCACACGCTGCTGTTCGACTCCGCGCGGGCGGCTCTCGCCAGGCACGACGTCGTCGAGGCGCGCGCCCTCCAGAAACGGTGCGCGCTGGAGGACGGGCCGGGTGATCCGGCCGAGCTCCTGCGCCGGCTGGGGCGCGCCGAACTCGTCGCGGACTCCCCCGCCGTCGCCGTCGGACGGCTGCGCGCCCTGGCCTCGCCGCAGGCGGACGACGACTCCGCCGTGGTCACGCTCGTCGACCTCGCGATGGCGACGAGCCTCACCGGGGACATCGACGGGGCCCGGCGCACGCTGGCGGCCGGGCTCAACGGGTGGGGCCGCCCCGATCCCGCGCGGGAGCCGGTCGCGGGGGCGTACGCGGTACTGGGCGTGCTCACCCTCCTCAGCGGATCGAATGGATCGGACAGTTCGGGCGGGGCTGCGGCATCCACAGGACTCAGCGGGGCCGGCTGGCTCGCCGGGTCCCTGGGGCTCGGCGGTCCTGGCGGGGCCGCAGAAACCGCAGGGCCCGTGGGCCTCGGCGGGGCCGCTGAAACCGTGGGGTCCGTGGGGTCCGTAGGTCTCGGCGGAACAGCAGGGTCCGTAGGACCCGGGGGATCCAGCGGGGCCGCAGGGGCCGTGGGACTCGGCGGCGCCGCAGGGTCTGTGGCACTCGGCGGGTCCGGCGCGGCCGTGGCAACCGGCAGGCCCGGGGAATCCGGCGGGTCCGGCAGGCCCGGTGGTCCCGGCGTCGGTGATCGTCCCGTGTCCGCGCTGCTCGCCGCCCAGGCCCCCGTCCGTACCCCCTGGGTGCGTCTCGCGCAGGCGGCGTTCGCGGCGCTGGCCGCGCTCCAGTGTGGCGGGCAGCGTGCGGAGGCCGTGCGGCACGCCCGTGCCGGGCTCGCCGAGCCGTTCGGCCCCGACGAGCTGCCCACGCTCCCCCTGCGGCTGCTGCTCACGCAGGTGCTGTGCGGTGCCGGGGAGCACGACGAGGCGCTCGCCGTGTGCCGGACGCTGGCCGCGACCGCCCGCGAGGAGGCCGCGCACACCATGGCCGCGCTCGCCGAGACCGCGCTCGCCGCGTGCTGCCACCGGGCGGGGCGGCTGCGCGAGGCGGTCCGCGCGGCCCGCGCCGCCCTCACCGACGGCCCGCCCGGACCCTGGCTCGGCAGTGCGCTGGCCCGCTGCCGGCTCGGCGGCATCCTCGTGCACACCGGCGACCTCGCGGGGGCGCGCCGGCTGCTCCTCGACGAGCAGGCCCTCGCCGGACTGCCCGAGACGGCCCTGCCGTCCCTGCTGCTGCACCGGGGAGAGCTGCACGCGGCGCTCGGCCACCCGCAGGCCGCGCTCGCCGACCTGGAGGAGTGCGGCCGTGCCCTCCAGGGCGCCTACCAGCACGAGCACTTCCCGTGGCGGGGCGCCGCCGCGGTCCTGCACGCCCAGGCCGGTGACGCCGCCGCCGCCGAGCGCCTGGCCCTGGCGGAGCTGGAGGCGGCCCGCGCCTGGGGCGCCCCGCACTCCGTCGCCGCCGCGCTGCGCACCCTCGCCCAGGTCACCCGCAGCGGGCAGCCCCTCGCCCTGCTGTACGAGGCGGCCGAGCTGCTCCAGGGTTCGGGGGCGCGGCTGGAACTGGCCCATGTCCTGCGCGGTCTCGGCCACGAGTTACGTCGCATGCACAAGGCCCGTGACGCCCGCGAGCAGTTGCGCGCGGCGCTGGCGCTCGCCGAGGAGTGCGGGGACCGGGGTCTGATGGAGGCGCTGCGGGAGGACCTCGCGTCGGCGGGGGCGCGGCTGCGGCGGGGTACGGAGACGGGGCTCGACGCGCTCACGCCGGCCGAGTACCGGACGGCTCTGCTGGCCGCCGAGGGGCTGACGAACCGGGAGATCGCGGACCGGTCGTACGTCACGCGCCGGACCGTCGAGCTGCATCTGAGCCGGGTCTACCGGAAGCTGTCGGTCTCCGGGCGCAGTGATCTGCCCGGTGTCTTCGGGGCCTCGCCCCGGCTGCTGGCGCTCAAAGCGGCGTCGTGACCGCGCGGACGGGGGCGCCGCGCGGTGTCGCGGGGCGCCCGGTGTCCCGTACGGCGCTCAGCGCGCCGTGTCCTGCCGGTCCTGGCAGGACTGCCGGGTCAGGAAGGCCAGGACCAGGTCGACGCTCTGTCCGGTCACGTCCGGGGTGACCGGGCCGTGGCCGAACAGGGCCCGGTAGTAGAGGGGTGCGGCGAGGGCGTCGAGGACGAACTCCATGTCGAAGTCGGCGCGGATGTCGCCGCGTTCGGCGGCGGTGCGCAGCCGGCGGGCGGTGGAGGCGCGGCGGGGCTGGAAGACCGAGTCGAGGAACTCCCGCCGCAGTTCGGGGTGGCCGGCGAGGTCGGCGACCAGGGCGGGCAGGACGCGGCTGAGGCTCGTCGAGGTGAACGCGTCGCCGAGGGTGCCGACGCCGGTGAGGAGGTCGGCGCGCAGGTCGCCGGTGTCGGGGGTCGGCTCCTGGCCCAGCGCCGAGGCGACGG
>NZ_LIRL01000239.1 GCF_001419795.1 Streptomyces niveiscabiei | reverse complement strand
CGCTACAACTCCCCCTCCCGCGCCACAGCCAACAAACCCGGCACCGGCAAGACGACTCCGACCGCACCGAGGGTTGTACAGAACCCGAACGCGGGGAAGAACCCGCGGCCGGCGGCCACTCGACCGAAGCCGCGGCCGGAGGTGAATGTCGGGAGGGTGGAGCAGACATCGCGAATCAATGCGGTCCGGTACGAGAACACAACGGATCGGACTGTGGTGGTTGTGGATTCCGAAGACCCGGCCGACTTGCTGCCGGTACCGAAGGATGAACCCGGTGGGAAGAATGACGGCCGGAAGCGCCAGGACGAGAAGTGCGACGAGGGTCCGGGTGTGAGTCCTACAGGACACGCGGTGTACCTGCCGCGCGAGCGGTACTACGACACCTTCGAGAAGCGTTCGGAGTGCCGAGCAACTGGCGTGTACGGCCTGCTGGACCAGAGTGATTACAACAAGAGGCGTAAGAGGCCAGGGACCAATACCAACGACACCACGCAGCCTCCAGGGATGAGAGAGATCAGAGCGCAAGGCTACGTAGCTGCCAACGGGCATCTGATCCCCGCTGCAGTAAGCGGTTCCGGGATTGACCTGCGTAATCTTGTGGCGGAGTATGAGAAGGCCAATCATTCGTACTTGAGCTACGGCGTGGAGGAAGATATAAGGAAAGCTGTCATGTCGGGCAAGCGTCTATTGATTTCTATAGTCCCGCGCTATGGAAACAGCGGCAGTGGTATCCCCACCGAGATCGAGTACAACTATGGAACACTGGAAGATGGCAATATGAAACACTGTGTGATTGTGCAATCGCCTGCGGGTGGAGCCACCCGAGGTAGCGTAGATTGCCCTCGGAGGTAGCGGGGATGAAAGAGAACAACTACCTCTCACTCGTGCTGGAAATGCTGGGCGAGCCGCTGCGGCGGTATCAGGACCCTGGAGCGTGGCGCAGGATTGAAAGCGAGTTGGGAATATCTCTTCCGTCCGATTATAAAGAGATCGTCGATTCCTATGCCCCTGTCCAGATCAACGGTCACCTGTACCTGAGTCATCCGGCGACCGAACGTTGGAACCTGGGTGAATGGATCCGTAGTTCTATCCAGTCATGGTCGGAGATCGACTGGGGCCGGGTCGAGCCGGAAGGTGATCCCCGCTTCTCTCTCGGCATTCCGAATCTAATTTTTGGAACTCCGGACGGTTTGATTCCCATTGCCTCTACTGATCGAGGGGAATCGCTCTTCTATGCGCCTCGGGGGGTGAAGGGGCCCTCATCGCTATTCGTTGACAATGGGGAGGGTGAATTCTTCGAGTATTCCTTCTCTTTCGCGGAGTGGCTTTATCTCTGGCTTACCGGCGAAGAGGTTACCGGGCCAGGTGGTAGTGCTTTCTATCCAGGGCCTATAGCGCTTATGGACCTCCCTATGTCTCCGGGAGATCCTCAAGAGACTCGATATGGTCCATCCCGTGGTATGTGAGTGCATATTCAGCACGGCAGGAATCCATCGCTAGAGTGATACTTTAGAACTTGTACCTCCAGGGGGGGTTGTTGTGTCTGAAGCTTTACTTTCCCGTCTCCGAGTGCTCCTTCCTCCCCCAGTTGGCGGTGGAGATTCCATTGAATGGTCGTCATTGCAGGACTCCTCGTTCTCGGAGCTTCCGGAAGATTACCGGGACTTTGTGGAGATATACGGAGGAGGGGAAATTGACGAATATCTTTCGATTTCAACCCCTCCTATTCCTGGATCCGCGTATGGAGATCTTTTCAGCGGGACGGACCCTTCTCTCGGTTCGGATGGATCTTGCGAACTGGAAGGAATGGTTCCGGATATTCGCGAAACTCGACTCCTTCCAGTGGGTTTCACTGCGAGTGGTGATGTTATTTTTTGGCTGTGTGAAGGCAAGCCTTCGGCGTGGAGGATCGTCGTCTTCAAGAGGCAATCACCTTATGGGCAGAGTCGGTGGGCGATGTTCGATGGCGGGCTGGTTGAGTTTCTTGTCTCCCTGCTTGAAGGGAAACTCGAACCCTTCAGTGAAACCTTCTGTATTCAAGATTCGCACTCCTATGTCAGTTGGCGAGATTGAGTGCAGCTCGACCTGTTCTTAGATGGGTGATCTTTTGGGTGTCCACTGCGGGAGTGTGTCGTGAGTGGCGTAGTGATGGAGCTGTGCGAGATTGTCACCCTTCTCTGTGAGAATGGTGTGGCCGGCGATGTTGTCGATTGGGGTGAATCTTCCCTTGAGTTTGGCGTTTCGGGTTTCCCGAGCGACTATCGTCAATTCATAGGGACTTTTGGGGCTGGAGGGGTTGAAGATAATCTGTCCGTCTTGATTCCGCGCCCCGGCGTCCAGGGTGAACCGTTGACCGTGAGTCGCTTGCGAGAGAGTGATCTTCTTCCTGGAGCGAGAGACTCTTGGCAAGATTCTTGGGCGGCGCCTCGCCCTGAACTGAGGGATATGATTGTGTGGGGAGAAACGGTTGGGGCAGATGCCTTGTGTTGGGTTGCATCCGCTGCTGACCCCGATAAATGGCCGGTGGCGGTATGGGAGCGTCAGGGTGGAGGCTGGGCGCTCTATGACTGCGGGATGGCCGAATTCATCCTTCGTGTTCTGCGGGCCGATTTTCCGAGATGCCCGCTCAGTGATGCTTCCCTGTGGGGGAGAGGGAGCGCTCGGTTTCTCAATTTCCGAGACGAGGACAGGCTGTGGGACCAGGGGATTGATCCATGGGAGGAGATTTGAGCGGGGTATCGAGGTTTCAAGTCCTCTTAGGGTCTCCGCGACACCAGGGGGACGCTGTGGGGGAGTGGTTGGAAATCGAGTCCTGGCTCACTGTTCGGCTTCCGAGCGATGATAAATAGTTTGTTTCGGCTTACGGGGCAGGGTGTCTCAACGATCAGGTGTTGCTCTTTCATCCCGGGAGGGAATCGGCGGCGAATCTGTGCCTTGAGGATCTGGTGCGGTCCGCGCACGAGAACTACTCGTTCCTCAAGGAGCGGCATCCGGATCTTTATCCGTATCCGGTGCATCCTGAGCTGGGCGGATGTATAGCGATAGGGCGGTCGTACGGGGGAACTATTTCTTCCTCTTGCCGCCCGGCCCTGACTGCGATCGATGGCGGGTGGTGGTCGACATGGGAGAGTGGGCGGTGTTCGACATGTCGTTCACCGAATTTCTGTGGCGGGCGCTGAATGAAGATCTCTATGCGCCGGTACTGGATGGCGAACCGTCGTTTGAAAAGCTCTGATGATGCTGGGGGAGAACATGTCGGTGTTGGATGAGCTGAGGGCTGGGAGAACCCGTCGATCGGCAGGTGGATCCGGGCGACTGGAGTGAAGCCGAGCGGCACGTGGGTTCCGTTCTTCCGGTCGATTTTAAGGCGTTCCTTGACGTCTACGGCAGCGGGGCGGTCTCCGGTGAGCTTGCTGTTTCCATCCGCGGGGGATCGAGTCCGTCGCTGGAGCGGATGCGTGAGACGCATCAGATGTTCACCGCGCGCCGGGAGAAGACCCTGAGCGAGAGGCGCTCCGAGCATGTCCCGTATCTGTTCCACCCGGAACCTGGCGGGTTGATTGCGTGGGGGTACGACCAGAGTGGCGGCGAACACTTCTTTCTGCCGTGCGATCCGGATCCGGATCGGTGGAAGGTCGTCACGATGGTCCATGAAGAGGGCTGTGTGACCTTCGACGGACGTTCTCCGCTTTCGTGCCGGCCTTCGTACGGTGCCTGCTCGACGTGGACCGGTACCACCGCATCGACCCGGACGTGCTGGAGTACCTGGAGCCGGAAGACCTCGAAGAACTGCTCGCGGCGGCGAGATCGGTCCCGTATGGCCGACCTTCGAACCCGTTCTGAGGGGCGTACGTTTGGAGGGTTCGGCCATCCGGGTGGAAACCGTAGTGATCGGCATTTTGCGGGTGCCGTCCGCTTCTACTGTCGGTCTCCCGTTCCTCCTTCCAACCGGCCGGTTCCATGAATGCTGCGACGATGGTCGCGCTCGCCACGGCTCTGTTGCTGACCAACTCCCCGTACACGCACCGCGTACCCGCGGCGGCGTGTGTGGCGGGCGAGTCGGAGACCCGCTCCCGCTCCGCCGTGGACGACGGCGAGATCCGGTTCACCGAGTCCACCAAGTACGACGAGGCCCGCACGCATGCCGCGAAGGTGTGGCAGTCCTCCTCCGGCGCCCTGTCGAAGATCAAGGTCCGTACTGCCTCCTCGACAGCCGCGAACGCGGCACCCGGGACTACCGGCGGGCGACCGCCGCGCATGAACTCGGGCACGCGCTCGGGTTGTGCCACAAGTCAGGCCGCGTGCTGTCGCTGATGTGGACGTCCGTCGGTTGATGCCGTGAAGCACATCCGTCTTCCGGCTGTCGCCGCAGCCGTGACCGCCGTGCTCTGCGCTACGGCTGCCGGTGTCTGGTACGCCGGGTCCTCCGGGGGTGACGA
Organism: Streptomyces niveiscabiei; assembly: GCF_001419795.1. Classification (GTDB taxonomy): domain Bacteria; phylum Actinomycetota; class Actinomycetes; order Streptomycetales; family Streptomycetaceae; genus Streptomyces; species Streptomyces niveiscabiei. The sequence goes on along the minus strand of NZ_LIRL01000239.1, from coordinate 551 downwards.
GATTGCCAGTGTCTGTGTTCCCGCGTACGAGCGGGACGTCGACAAGGCCGGTTACGCCGTCGTCGTGGCCGTCGTCACCGTCACCCGTACGGTGGGATACCTGGAGGAGGAAGCCGAACTCCCCGGTGGGGTCCTCAGGTCCGCCTTGCGTGTCGATGAACCGCTCAAAGGGACGCCACCCGCCGAGTTGACTGTTGGGCAGGGGGTCGGGCGTACCTCTGAGGGGGACTATACGACCGACAAACCTGAGAGCTACCCCGTGCTGTCACCGGGTCATCGGTACGTCGTGGGGACGGCCCCGAGTGCCTCGTACCGCGGCGGGTGGGTCTGGTTCGCCGTTCCCGCGGATACGGGGCTCGATGCGCAGCGCGTCCGCTGGGTGGAGGCCGTCGCGGATCAGGTGGCGCCGCATCCCGATCCGCGCTGCACCGGTGACGTCGTCACGAGTCGCTGATCTCGCACCACACGGTCTTGCGGCCGGCCGCCCACTCCACGCCCCAACGCTGGGCGAGGGCCGTGAGGAGGGTGAGGCCGCGGCCCGACTCGGCGTC
>NZ_LIRL01000238.1 GCF_001419795.1 Streptomyces niveiscabiei | reverse complement strand
CCCGCAGCCCGCCCCCTCACGCTCCGCACCCCGCGCGGCGACTTCGCGGCGATCGACACGCCCGCGCACGCGAGCGTGCCCTACCGGGGTGTCGCCCTGCTGCTTCCCGGGTTCACCGGCAGCAAGGAGGACTTCCACTTCCTCCAGGGGCCGTTGGCGGCGCGGGGGTATCGGACGGTCGCTGTGGACGGCCGGGGGCAGTATCAGTCGTACGGGCCCGAGGTGGACGAAGCTCCGTACGCGCAGGCCGAGTTGGCGAGGGACGTCCTCGCGCAGGCGCGGTTCCTCGGTGGGCCGGTGCACTTGTTGGGGCACTCGATGGGCGGGCAGGTCGCGCGGGCGGCGGTGCTGCTCGACCGGGTCCCGTTCCGCAGCCTGACGTTGATGTCGTCGGGCCCGGCGGAGATCTCCGACTCGCAGAAGCAGCGCGTCGCGATGCTGCACGAGGCGCTGGCCGTGATGAGCATGGCGGAGGTGTGGGAGGTGATCGTGGCGATGGGGCCGCCGGAGGACGTCGGCGGACCGGCGAAGGGCTTCGGCACACCGGAGTCGATGAGGAACCGCTGGACCGGGCACCGGCCCGCCCAACTCCGCGCCACAGGGCGCCAGTTGTGCACGGAACCAGACCGCGTGGACGAACTCGCCGCGCTGCCCCTGCCGTTCCACGTCCTGTCGGGTTCGACCGACGACACGTGGCCGGTGCCTCTGCTGGACGAGATGGCGGTACGGCTCTCCGCGCGCCGGACGGTGATCGAGGGCGCGGACCACTCGCCGAACATGGACCAGCCGGCCCCAACCGCCCAGGCGCTGGCGGATTTCTGGGACACACAGACGGACACGCGGACGGAGACGCTGACGGACGGGCGGACCGATCGGCAGACGGACGAGCACGCGGACCGGCGGACGACCGGACCGGCGGACGAACGAGCGGACGACCTCGCGCGCGAGCCCAACTGACCCTGGCCGCCGAGGAATCAGTACTGCGTCTGGACGTGCTCCCAGAACCCGTCCCGCAGCGCCCGCCGCAGATCCGCCTGCCCGCGCAGCGAGTACTGGAGAATCCCCTCCGCCTCGACCAGCAGATCCTGGTCGACGGACCCCGGCAGGTACGGGTGCCCCGGCAGGAGTTCGGCGAGGCTCTCCCGCCCGCGCTCCACGAGCCACTTCGCCGCGATCTGCGCCCCCACGAACCGGACGTCCTCGCGCGTGGGCCGGTTCGCTGTGGGCCCCTCGTACGAGACAGCGGCGCGCCGCGACACGTACGGTTTGAAGAATTCGAGGTCCAGGGTGCGCTGGCTGTCGACCTCCCACAGCAGCGGCTCCGCCTGGTTGCGGCCCTCCGGCGCCTCGATCCCCCACAGGTGCACGCGCGCGCCGTAGCCCTGTGCGGCCTCGACCGCCGAGACGAGGTCCTCGTCACCGCCGAGGAGGGCCGCGTCGCTGATCGCGCGGTGCCGGGCGAGGGATTCGAGATCTGTACGGATCAATGAATCGACGCCCTTCTGTTGATTGTTCGCGTTGAGGTTGCCCAAGCGAACCTTGACGTCGGGAAGCTCCGCGATCGACTGCTGTTCGGCGGTGTGGATGCGGCGTCTGGCGCCGTCGTACCAGTAGACCCTGAGGAGCCGGCTGTCCGCGAAGACCTGGCGCGCGCGGTCGATGAGCGCCTCCAGGAGGCCCTCCGCGTCGAGGTCGAAGGACCTGCGGTCTTCCGTGCCGGCGATCAGGCGGCCCGCCGCGGCGTAGAGATACCCCGCGTCGACGAAGATCGCGTGTGTGGAGGGCGTCTTCGCAACTTCGGCGAGCACCCGTCTGAGCAGGTCGTTCGTACGGTCGAGGCGGTCCACGAGGGGCCTGAGGTCGTCACTCATCCTCCCCATTGTCCCGCCGGTCACGCAGCGAACACAACCGATCCCGTTCAGTCTTCCCTACTGCTTGGTAGTTAGTTGTTCGAAAAATTTCCTTAGCGTAGGGAATGTTCGTAACACGAGTCCCGTTGACTCCACACGTAACAGCGATTCTCCTCAGGAGGACAACCGACGAAGGGAGAAGCCATGCGCTTCGAAATTCTGCGACTCGACGACGTCGACGGCACGCCCGTGGACTGCACTGTCGTGGACGCCGCCTCCGTCAACCGGATCGTGCAGGACGCCGCCGCCATCGGGCAGCGGCTCTGGATCCGCCCGGCAGACCGCTCGGCGTCGTAACGCGCGAGCACACCACACTTCAGAGCCCCCGTACGGTGCCGACACCGTACGGGGGCTCTGTGTATGCACCAACTTCACGATGCATTGACCACCTGTACCACCCCATTGATGATCTGCTGCACCGCGATCGCCGACAGCATCATCCCGGCGAGGCGCGTCACCAGCACGACGCCTCCATCCTTGATCAACCTGATGATGAGCAGCGAGTACCTCATCACCAGCCACAGCACGGCGTGGATCGCGAGGATCGCGCACCACACGGACACCTGCGTCGCCACGCTGTCCGCCTTCTGCACGGCGAGGATGACCGACACGATCGCCCCCGGGCCGGCCAGCAGCGGCATGCCCAGCGGCACGAGGGCCACATTGACGTCCTTGGTCTGCTTCGGTTCGTCGCTCTTGCCCGTCAACAGATCCAGCGCGATCAACAGAAGCAACAGACCGCCCGCGATCATCAATGCGGGCACCGAGACATGCAGATAGTCAAGTATCTGGTGGCCCAGCAGGCCGAACACCGTGATCACCCCACCGGCGACGCACACGGCCTGGAACGCCATCCGCTTCTGCACCTTCGCGGCCCGGCCGGAGGTGAGCGCGAGGAAGATCGGCGTGATCCCGGGGGGATCCATGATGACAAAAAGGGTGAGGAAGAGAGAGCCGAAGACAGCGACGTCGAACATGGATGGAGCAGCCTTGAGAGTGTTGATGGAAAGAGGAGGGAGGACAGAAGGGGAGGGCTACGGCAACCCGCCGCAGGTCATCCCGCCGAACGAACGCCGAGCCCCGAACGACAACGCGCCGACGACGAACCCCGGTCGGCCTCAGGCTCCCCCGGCCCCCGGCACCGGAAATGCCC
>NZ_LIRL01000237.1 GCF_001419795.1 Streptomyces niveiscabiei | reverse complement strand
GGCGGGTGGTCTTCTCGCCCTTCTCCGCGGGGGAGTTCCACTCCGAGAGGTTCACGTGTGTGCCGTCCGGGGTGGTCAGGTCCGCGTACCAGAGTTTCGTCTCCTCGCGGCGGTCCGGGTACTCGTACCCCTGGAAGACGGTGACCCGGGAACCGTCCGCGAGGCGCTGCGTCGTGCAGGCGTCGTGGGGCTGGAACACCGGGTCCGGGCAGCCGTCGGCGCCGCTCAGGGACGCGAGACCGACGGAGAGGGAGAGCGCGGCGGCGCCCTTGCCGTCGTCGAAGACGCCGGACACGGTGGAGCCGCCGTTCTCGCCGACGGTGAACGTGCCTCGCGGGAGCAGCTTCTTGAGGATCTCGGTGATGTCCGGGGAGGCGGGGGACGACGCCGGTGTCGACGCCGCCGCCGTGCCCGTGCCGACGTTCCGGGGAGTGTCGTCCGGCGCGGTCAGCAGAGTGCCGCCGACGCCCAGCGCCGCCACCCCCGCCACGCTGCCGCCGATCACCGCGAACCGCTGCCGCAGCCGCCGGACGCGGCCCCGGCGGACGCCGCCCGCGACGAGTTCCGCGCGGTCGGGGGTGAACGTGTCGCCGGTCTCCTGGAGGGCCTCGGCGAGGTGCCGCTCGAAGGGGTCGTGCTCGGGCATGGTGAACCGCCCTTTCTGGTCGGGTGAGTTGGTGTCCGGAGCCGGTCTCAGGGCCGCGCGTACTCGCCGATCCCCTCGCCCAGCAGCTCCCGCAGCCGCCGCAGCGCGCGCGAACTGCGGCTGCGGACGGCGGCCGACGTCGTGTGCAGCGCGTGCGCGGTCTCCTCGATCGAGCGGTCCTCCCAGTACCGCAGGACGACGACCGCGCGGTCCTTGGGGGAGAGGCGGGCCAGCGCTTGCAGCAGGGTGAGCCGCAGGGGCGCGTCCGCCTCCTCCGCGGCCGGCAGGTCGGGGAACGCGTCCGTCGCCCGCTCACCGCTGCTGCGGCGGCGCCGGTGCGTGAGGAAGACGCGGGTGAGGACGGTCTGCGCGTACGCCGCCGGGTTCTCCACCTTCGAGACGCGCCCCCAGCGGACGTAGATCTTCCCCAGCGCCTCCTGCACGAGGTCCTCGGCGAGGTACGTGTCCCCGGCCGTCATCAGACACGCCGACCGGTACAGCTGCCCGGCGCGCGCCGCGGCGAACTCCGCGTACTCGTCCGCCCGCGCCTGTCTCATCCGTGTCCCCCTGGTGTGCCGGCACCTTCTGTCCCTGTCGACGCGACGGTCCCCCGGAAATGTTGCAAGGAAGGCGCGCACTCCGCTTGTGGAGGGTACGTGGAGGTGAGTTGCGGCGGTTTGGGGGCAGTTGGCCGGTGGAGCTCCGGAGAAGACTTCGTTACCGGCTCACGAAAGCTGTTCTCCCGGTGGTGAGGCGTGGATACAGTGCTGAGGTAGTCACGCAATGAAGTCATCCCGGTGCACCGGAGTAACGCCGATGTGCCGGACCGCGGGAATCGGGGAGCTGCGCGTGCCAACTGCCATTGCGGTGACCGGTGCGGGTCTCGCGCTGCCGGCGCAGGACGAGCGTACGGTGCCGGCCGTCGTGCTGGAGGGCATCGAGAGTCAGCCGCTGGAGCAGGCCGTGGCCACGGTGCAGGGCGCCGTGGAGAGTTACGGCCATCTCGTCGTCGTCTGTTCCAAGGCCGCCCCCGCCGCCGTCGTCCAACGGCTGCACACGGTCCGCTCGTTGCTGGAGAGCGACCGGATAGCCCTGCTCCAGCCCGACCTCCCGCCCCTCGGCCTCGCCGTGCTGGCCCGCCAGTTGAGGCAGCTCGCCTCCTGCGACCTGAGCCCCGGCGTCCTGGCGTCGGCGGGACGGCTCCTCACCCACTACATCCACGCCGGCGCCCTCCTCGGCTCCGTCGCCCGCCTCGACCACGTCCCGGTCACCCTCACCTCGCACGCCCGCTCCTGGGTCCCCGGCAGCCAGTTCGCCGTACTCGCCCACCCCCAGCCGAAGTTGGTGAAGGCCGGACCCGGAGTGACCGTCCCCGGACCCGAGTTCGGTACGTGGCTGCTGCTGGCCAGGGGACAGCTCCCCGCGGAGTGGGTGACCGAGACCCTCGCCCCTGCCTGGCGTACCCAGGGACTGCGCGAGACCCCGCTCCCCGCCGAGTCCGCCGCGTGGTGGGGGACCGGCAAGCTCGTCGAGTTCTGCGCCTATCTGCCGGACCTGTCGGTGCTGTACCAACTCGTCACCTCCGTACGGCAGTCGGTGTGCCACTGGTGCGGGGTCGACGTCATCGGAGACCGCTGCGTCTTCTGCTCCGCGACCCCGCCACCCGTCCCCGCCGAACCGGTCCGCGCGCTCACCACCGGCGGTCCCCGCCACGCGCTCCCGGCAGGCTGACCCGACCCCGTCCGCTGGACCCGACCCCCCAACGAGGTTGCACGGCTCATGAACTCCCGTCAGCGCCGCGGCGTGATCCTTCTGCTCCTGTCGGTCCTGTGCGCCCTCGGCGCGTTCGCCGGCGTGCTGTCCGTCGTCGACGACGTGAAGTCGAAGGTCGGGCCCGAGGTCGCCGCCTACCAGGTCAAGAGCGACGTGGCGCCCTACACCGCCCTGTCCGCCGGGCAGTTCGAGAAGATCTCGATGCCGAAGCGGTGGCTGTCGGACAACGCCGTCACCGACCTCGCCGCGATCCGCGGCAAGATCGCCGTCACGACCCTCAAGGCCGGCTCCCTCCTCCAGAGCGACATGGTCGTCGACCAGCCCGCGCTGCGCCCCGACGAACAGGAGGTCGCCATCATGATCGACGCGGCGACCGGCGTCGCCGGGAAGATCACGGCGGGCGCGTCCGTCAACGTGTACGCCACCTTCGAGGGCGCCCGCGACGCCGACCCGGACGTCTCGAAGATCATCGTCACCAACGCGCGCGTCCTGGACGTCGGCAAGCTCACGGCCCTCGAACCCGACCGCGACGAGCGCTCCGCCGGCCCCACCCAGGCGGTGCCGATCACCTTCGCCCTCTCCACACTGGACGCCCAACGGATCACGTACGCCGAGTCGTTCGCGAAGCGGGTCCGCCTCGCGCTGGTCGCGCCCGGCACCGGCACGGCCGTCCCGGAGAAGGACCGCACCTACCAGCTCGCCACGGACAAGTGAGAGGCCGACCATGCCCACGAGGATCCTCCCGGCCGTCGGCGACGCGGACGCGGTCCGCTCCCTCGTCTCCCTGCTGAGCCAGCTGCCCGACGCCGAACCCGTCCCGCCGGTCACCGACTCGACGCAACTCGTCGACACGCTCGCCCGGTTGGCCGCCGAGTCCGTCGACGAACTCCCCGAGGTCGTCGTCGTCCACGAACGCATCGGCCCCGTGCCGGCGCTGGAACTCGTCCGCGAAGTCGCCCTGCGCTTCCCGGCGGTCGGCGTCATCCTCGTCACCACCGACGCGTCCCCCGGCCTCTTCTCCGCCGCCATGGACTCCGGCGCACGTGGCCTGATCACCTTCCCCCTCGCCTACGACGACCTCGCGACCCGCGTCCAGGCCGTCGCCCAGTGGTCGACCGGCGTCCGGCGCCATCTCGGCGGCTCCACCGACGTGTTCACCGGCCCCGGCGGCACCGTCGTCACCGTCAGCGGCGCGAAGGGCGGCGTCGGCACGACCCTCACGGCGATCCAACTCGCCCTCGCCGCCCAGGCGTCGGGCCGGACGACCGCCCTGTGCGACCTGGACCTCCAGACCGGCGACCTCGCCTCCTACCTCGACGTCCAGTTCCGCCGCTCGGTCGTCGACCTCGCCGCCATCACCGACATCTCCCCCCGCATCCTCGCCGAGGCCGTCTTCCGCCACGACACGGGCGTGGACCTCCTGCTCGCCCCCGGCGACGGGGAGCGCGGCGAGGAGGTCACCGACCGGGCGGCCCGGCACATCGTCGGCGCGCTGCGCGCCCGCTACGAGGTCGTCGTCGTCGACTGCGGTGCCCAGCTCAGCGGCGCGAGCGCGGCGGCGGTGGAGACGGCCGACACGGCGCTGCTGGTCACCACCCCCGACGTGGTGTCCGTCCGGGGCGCCAAACGCACCGTCCGCATGTGGGACCGCCTCCAGATCCGCAAGGCCGAGGAGACGACCGTGGTGGTCAACCGCCACTCCCGCGCCACCGAGATCCAGCCGGGCCTGATCCAGAAGATCACCGGAACAGCCCTGGCGGCGACGGCAGTTCCGGCCCACTTCAAGGAGTTGCAGGCCGCCGTCGACTCGGGCCGCCTGCACGCCCTCGACCCCAAGGGCCCGGTACGCCAGGCCCTGTGGGCCCTCGCCGGTGAACTCGGCCTCGCCAAAGCCCCGGAGACCCCGCAGGGACGCCGGGCACGCGGCGGGGACCGGGGGTCGGCGGGGCTGCGGCGGCGGAAGGAGTGAGCGCGATGAGACGCCGACTCACCGGCGCGACGGGACGCGGGTTCGCCGCTGCTCCGCCACGCCGCCTCACCGGTGACCGGGGCCAGGTGGCCGTCGAGTTCACCGGGATGCTCCCCGTCATCCTCGTCACGCTCATCGCCATCTGGCAGTGCGTGCTGGTCGGTTACACGTACACGCTCGCCGGGAACGCCGCCGATGCGGCGGTGCGGGCGGGGACGGTTGCCGAT
>NZ_LIRL01000236.1 GCF_001419795.1 Streptomyces niveiscabiei | reverse complement strand
CCCGACACCCCCGGCGAACCGCTCCGCACGCCGCCCCTCCACATACAGCTGCCGCGTCTCCAAGGCCCCGACATCGGCCCGCCACACACCCTTCAACCGCCCGTCGGGCCGCCACCCGGAAACACCCCGGCCCCCGCTCAACGTCACCCGCTCGGCCCGCGAACTCCCGTACCCGTACGCCTGATACACCACCCCGGAATCCGCCCCGGTCAACCGCAACGGCGCCTTGAGCGCATACGTACCGCCCCGCAGATTCACCACCGCACGACCCCGCCCCCGCGCCTCCCGCTGCGCCCGCCCCGGCGTCGCGAAAGGCTGCCGGAAGGTACCCGGCCAGGAATCCCTGCCCCACGGGGCGACGTACAACTGCACGGCGGAGACGGCCGCTTGAGCCGGCACGGTCAGCACCGCCGCCAAGACCGCCAGCACGAGCGCCGCGACCCCGCCCGCCCTGTTCACCGTACGCACCATCACCGTCCGCCTCCCTGAACCCGACACCGCCGAGATGAACCCGCCTCCACTGTCCCGCCCGACCCCACCCCGCCACATCGGCCGATCGGCCATCCCCGATCACCTGGAGTAGCGAATCCCGCGACCGAAGTTGACGCCGTCTCGACCTTTCGGCCGATTCGCCCACTCCGGAATCCGGCATCCCGGGCGGAAAGCAACAGCGAAGTCCCTCCACAATCATCTTGAAAAGAAAAGCATTTCGGGGACCGCGGCCACAGAACACGCACCGTTCCGCAAGATCCCTTGTTCCGTCTCCACGGCCTGTGCAAAGGTGTGTCTGTCAACGCGCCCAGACGCGTTCCCCACTTCCGCACGAAGGCCCCCGGCCATTTCCGTGCATCTCCCCCGGGAGGAATCCAACTGTGACAGAAGCGGGTCAGCCGAATTCCCCCACTTCGGCTCGGCGTTCGAACGCGACGGACGAAATGCTGAGCGCGGAACTGAAAAGCTGGGAAGGAGCGGGGCCCGCACTGCACCCCGTGGGCGAACTCCTCGACCGGCACTGGGAAGCGGCCTTCACCTACGCGCGCCTGTGCACCGACGGCGACCGCGCCGCCGGCATGCTCACCACCGCGGCCTTCACCCGCCTCTTCGGCGAGTCCCTGAGCCACGACGGCCCCACCGCAGCCTGGCGCCCCCATCTCCTGGTCACCGTCCGCCGAATAGCCTCCGAGTGGTCCACCGACGGCCGCCGCGACCTCCTCCACCCCGGCCTGCGCGTCGAGGACACCGACGTCCTCGCGGCCCGCCTGCTGCCGCCGTTGAACAGACGCCTGCTGTCGAGGTCGTTCCAGCGGCTCTCCCCGACCTCCCGCTGCCTCCTGTGGCACATCGAGGTCGAGTCCGAACCCTTCGAAGCCCCCGCCTCCCTGCTGGGCTTCGAGACCGAGGCCGCCCGCGTCGAACTGCGCCGCTCCCGCGAGCGCCTGCGCGAGGAACTCCTCCAGTCGCACCGCGAACTCGCCGTCGAGGAGGAGTGCCACCGCTACGACCGCCTCCTGGACGTCACCAGCCGCCGAGGCGACGGCATGGACGCCGACCTGCGCGGCCACCTCGACCGCTGCCGCCACTGCGCCTACACCGCCGACCAGCTCGCCTGCTTCACCGACGGCCCCGCCCTCGGCACCGCCCTCGCCGAGGGCGCCCTCGGC
>NZ_LIRL01000235.1:1629-1809 GCF_001419795.1 Streptomyces niveiscabiei | reverse complement strand
GGCGACGGTGAACGTGCCCGTGTTGAACGTCGTGTTGGTGGCGATCGGCAGCGTCGCGAGGCCGGTGATCGGGGACGCGAGCTTGATCAGCGCCCAGTCCTTGCCGGTGCCGTTGTAGCCCGGCGCGCGGTAGACGTACGTCGAACGGACCTGCTGGCGGCCGGTGGTGGACTGGAGGTC
>NZ_LIRL01000235.1:0-1619 GCF_001419795.1 Streptomyces niveiscabiei | reverse complement strand
CCGGCGCGGGGGCGGCGGTGGCCGTGGAGAGGGGCTGGAGGCTGACGACCGCGAGGGTGACGGCTGCGGCGGCCATGCATCTCTTCGCGAGCGTGATGAGCTTCTTCACCGTTGTTGTTGCCTTCCGTGAGGGGGGTATGGAGCTTGACGGACCTGCAACGGGTACCGACCCTGACGTGCCCATGCCAACTTTGGACGCCACGAGGAGTCCGACGGGGTCGCCACGGGTGAGTCAGGATCTTCGGAGGATTATGAAAAAGCGGTAAGAGGTTGTGCAAGGGGTGGGAACAGGCCGGTCGTGGGGAGGGATTCCGGCCAAGGGGCGCCGGTGGGATCAGGAACGGCCCGCCAACCTCCGTACTCTGGCGGCCTGTTCGGGCATCCCGCCCCGCTCGTAGGCGTCGGCGGCGGCACCGAACGCGAGCCGGGCCTCCCCCTTGCGCCGCACCTTGTGCAGGGAGATGCCGAGGTTGTAGCCGGCGTCGGCGACGATGCTCCACTCCTCGAACTTCGTGCCGGACTCGATCGCGCAGCGGGCGGCGTCGATCGCCTCGTGGTAGCGCTTGAGGTTGGTCAGCGCGGCACTGAGCCCCAACCAGGCCACCCCCGCCTGGTGTTCGTCCCCGATCAGCTTGCTCCATTCGAGGGACCGGGTGAACGCCTGGACCGCCTCCACGCGCCGCCCCGACTCCCGCAGGATCAGCCCGATGAGCCCCCACGCGTCCGCCTTGCCACGCCAGTCGTTGAGTTCGGTGCTGATCCGCAGGGAGCGCATGGCATGGGGCAACGCCTCGTCGTGCCGCCCCAGACTCCGCAGGGTCTGCGCCATGTTGTACAGCGGCTCCGCCAACGGGTGCCGCATACCCAGCTCTTGGAACTCGGCGACGGCCAAGGAGAGTGTCTCGTACGCCTCTTCGAACTGCCCGCAGTCACCGAGGGTCGCGGCGAGCTGGGCCCGCGCGAGGGCGGCGTACGACGGGTCGTCCAACGCGAGGGCGTCCGCCAGCGCCCGCTCGCGTGCGTCGAGCGCTTCGTCGAGCCGCCCGAGCCGCAGCAGCGCCACCGCGATGCCGCTTCGCGCGTAGTACCGGCCTTCCAGGTTGCCGACGCGGTCACACAGCTCCAGCTCCTCCCGACAGGCGTCGAGCCCCTCCTCGAACCTGCGCAGATGGATCAGTGCGGTGCTGAGGGCGCCGAGCGCGACCGTCTCGTCGTAGCCGGCGCCGAGCCGGCGAGCGGTGTCGCGGGCGATCGTCGCCACGTCGAGCATGTCGTCGAAGGCGGGCCGGTTGCGCAGGTGAGGGATGAGCACGAGAGCTGTCCGCAGCGCGAGTACGGCCGTCTGCCGATCCTCGCTCCCGCACCACCGCACCGAGTTCAGCATCCCGAGCCGCTCGGTCTCGAACCAGCTCAGCGCCTCCTCAGGGCCGCCCGGGAACAGCTCCTGCGGCTGATCCGGCTTGGTGATCACCTCGTAGGCCAGCGTCAGCCGGGCGTAGTACATGACCTGAAGCTGCATCCGAGCCTGCCCCGCCTCCTCCTCCGTGACCAGAGCCCCCGCGTACGCCCGCACAAGGTCATGCATCTGCCACCCCCCACCGCCCGGCAATGCACTGATC
>NZ_LIRL01000234.1 GCF_001419795.1 Streptomyces niveiscabiei | reverse complement strand
TCGATCTCCTGGCTCTTCGGCTACCGCCGCCTCACCGTCCGGTACGAGCGGAAGGGCACGCACTTTCTCGGCTTCCTCGGTCTCGCGGCCGCACTGACCTGCTACAAAAAGCTGACCAACCTCACCACGTGAGACACGCTCTAAGAACGCCACCTGTACTGCCTTCCGCGAGGTCGGGCGGGTGATCCGCACCGTGCAGATGCTCCGGTTCCTCTCGGACGCCCCGTTGCGCGGCAGGGCGACGGCCGAGGCCAACACGGTTGAGGCGTTCAACGGCTTCAGCGACCTGAGGGGCCGACACCTTGCCCCTCGACTACTCAAACACGACTGGGTTCCTTTATGCCGAAATCTTGGGCCCGTTTTTACATAGGGGGGTGGTAGCTTCGCAGTCGCCTGTGAATTTTCGCAACTAAACGACTCGTCAAGGTCGCTTTTGACGTTGCGTCACCGATTCCGTGAGGCGTCGATAAGGGGGGGGATCATGAGGGTCAAGTCTGCTCGAATCAAAGTGGCCACATCCGGGACTGTCCTTGCTGTGAGTGCGGCGCTATTGTGTGGCGCCGCACCTGCGCAGGCGGTCGGCAACAACGTCTCCGACAACTGTGATGTTCCATGGATCAGCTGCTCCAATGGTGACCTGTGGCTGTTCTACAACTCGAAATCCATTGCTATTCAGGATGGCAGGATCGAGTCGGCTTACACGACGTTCTACGGCGATGTGTACGACCATTGGGGCACCAGTGAATACCAGGGATCGTCGTTGACGACTTACCGTTATGTATTCGGTAACGGCGGCAATGGCGACGGCCAGTACATGAAAAACAATGCGGCGTCCGTGGAGAACTGCTCCCCGGACGACAACTACCGCGTGTACTACAACTCCGGCTATGGCGGCACCTCTCAGTACTTCGCGAAGAACGGGCCCTACGGAGACTGCAACATCACCGACCTGATCTCCGCGTTGAAGAACAACAACGCCTCATCGCACTTCTCCTGAGAGGGAACACCCGTGAAGCACGTCAAGCGGACCGCCACCGCCGTCGCCCTCACCGCTTCAGCTCTCCTGGTCAGCGCCTGTTCCTCCGGCGCGAGTCCGCACGCCACGCAGAATGCGGCTGACAGCAGACCGATCGTGAACAAGGAGAACTGGCCCAAGAAGATACCCACCAGTGGCCTGACGAAGGGTCTGGCCCTTCCGCTGGAGGCGTACATGGCCTCTTACGAGGACCAGGTCACCGTTGAGCAGGCCGCCAGCGATCTTCAGCAGTCCTGCATGAAGGACTACGGCATCGACCTGACGCTGCCTCGCGCGGGCGCCAACCCGCCCCCCAGTGACAACGACGCCAACATCGAGCGCCGATATGGCATCACCGACCGGGCCGAAGCCGAGAAGTACGGCTATGAGCTCCCTCCCGCGCTGCAAGAGCACACCACGCAGACCATGCGTGACCTGTCCGGTGTCGAGGTCGAGGTGCTGACCGGCCACACCAAGCCCGACCCGCTTGAGAACCCCAAGGCCGTCAAGGCCGGAGAGCCGCTCACCGCCCCCGGCCATGGCGCCAAGCCCGCTCGGGCGGAATACAACGGGAAGAAGCTGAAGACGGGCGGCTGCATCGGCTGGTCCAAGGACCAACTCGGCGTGCGGGAAGCCGACCCGACTTTCGTGGCGCAGCTTGCCGGAGACAGCCTGATGCGGTCGATGAAGGACGACAAGGTCATCCAGGCGATCGCCGCGTGGTCTTCGTGCATGGCCGGCAAGGGACACCCGGGGCTTGCCGACCCGTACAAGGCGATGGACCAAGGGGGCACCAGTGATGGGAAGCCGACGCCGGATTCCATCGCTCTGGCCGTCGACGACATCGACTGCAAGGCACAGACGCATTTGGTGAAGATCTGGTCCGGCGTGGAGTCCGTGATCGAGGACAAGCAGATCGCCGACAACCAGAGCCAACTGACCGGCATCAAGGAACAGCACGGCAAGGAAGTCGCCGCCGCGCGTAAGCAGATGGCGGTTTCCGCCCAGTGAATGCTCGCGCGGTAGCGTCCGGACTGTGGATGGTCCGGACACTGTCCCTGATGGCGGCGTGCGTGCTGGCCGCCGGGTGTACGGACGCATCCGCTGACCGGGCACCTGTGTCGCAGCGGCCGGTGACTCCGAGCGCGGAGCAGAGCAGTCCGCAAGCACGTCCATCGCCCGTGCCGTCGGTGCACTCAGAGGGCCGCACACGCGTCTTGGAGTACGGAGACCTGACCGTGCGTGCCACACCGGCAAGCAGCGGTGTGCGTACAGAGATCGAGGTCACCAATACCTACGAGCGGAATGCGACGTACTCGGTCCAGATCAGTATCGCTGACGGTAAGGGATGGACCGCGTACAACCGCTTCTGGCTTCAGGACGTCCCTCCGGGGAAAACCAGGCGGGACGTTTCGGTGATCGGCTCAAAAGACATGGGCCCCGTTCCGCAGGTTCCGAAGATTTACGTCGACGAGTTCATTCCCGTTGTCGACCGGAAGTAGGAAAGGGAAAGCTGCACGGGGGAATCGATGTCCGCATGGCCAACGTAGAGAAAAGGGAAAACACGTGACAGCTCGTCATAGACGAAGAACGGTGACCGTTCTTGCCGTTGGCGCCGCCGTGGCGGGGCTGATACAGGTCCAGCCCGCCGCCGCGAACCCCTTCGCCCCCAAGCCCACGCCGAACCCGGCGCCCACTGCTCCGAAGGGGGCCGTCAAGGCTCCGGACACCATCCTGGGCAAGGGCTGGAAGACCTCTGGCGACCGGGCCGTGACGAGCGCCGCCGACAGCGACGGACTGCATCTGCTCGTCGCGGACAGCAAGAACGCCTACGCGTGGAAGACCGTCACGGTGCTGAGTGAGCCGCAGCTTCCGGCCGACACCTGGATCGGCAACAGCTGTCTCATGGACGACCACCACGCGGCCGTCGTCTACGCTCCCCGCACCTTCACCAACAAGCCGGACCTGATGATGGGCGGCGCGTTCACGGCGATCGTGAACCTCGACGACGGCAGCGTCACCAAGCTGCCGTTCACCGCCTCCCTGGCCTACTTCGACCCGACCTGCAATCCGGCCACGCACACCGCCGTCTTCACCGCGCTCCGCGACACCCGGACTCGTCTGGTCACGGTGAACACCAAGGGCACCACCGTCGCCGACACCACGGCGAAGGGCGAGATCACCTCTGCCGTGCCCGTGAAGGACGGTGTGATCGCGGCCGCCGGCAGCCAGCTCGTCCACGTCGACCGCACGGGCAGGGCAGCCAAGCTCACCGCCACCCACCACGCCCCCTACGGCATCCACGTGACCGACGACGGCACGGTCACCTACATCGACCGCACCGGCGGCACCGGCGCCGACGTGCAGACGTACGCGCGCGGCAAAAAGACGACCGTCGCGAGCGGCAGACTCACCGCGATGAACCTGCGCCAGGGCACGGACGGCACCGTCTACCTCATGGGGAAGGCCAGTCGCGGCAAGAGCTTCACAGCCAGTGGCATCAAGCAGTTGGACGTCTCGCCCGACGCGGACCTCTCCACCCGTGGACGCCTGGCCGTCGACCCGGTCGTCTCCCCGGCCGTGCAGGCAGGCGTTGCCAACATCGAGAACGCCGGCCGCGGCTTCTCCGGCACCGCGACCAAGGAACCGGCGGCCAAGGCGAAACCGGACGACACCACCCATGCTCTGACCGTCACCGGCTCTGTTCCGGGCACGGGCAGGCAGACGAACCAGCAGGTCGCCGCGCCCGGCAGCACCGCGGGCGGCACGCCGTCACCGGCGCTGACCGGCTCCTCGAAGCCGCAGATGTCCACGATGAGCATGCTGACCACGACCGACGACGACCCGCGGGCCCACGACCCGATCGACACCGACGCCTGGTGCTCCGTTCCCCGCAACGACACCGCCACCCAGGCTCTTCAGCCCACCCCGAACCAGGTCGAGTGGGCCGTGGACATGGCGGTCCGAGGTGACCTGCGCTCCGGCTACCTCACCCAGGGAGGCTGGCGCTCCCAGACCGGGCTCTCCACCATCGACCCTCAGGGCATGTTCCCCGCCCCCACGCTGAACGGCACCAGCGGCCGTATCCCCGCCCAGGTCGAACTGGGCATCCTCGCCCAGGAGTCCAACCTGTGGCAGGCCGAATCCGGCGCCATTCCCGGGCAGATGGGCAGCCCGCTCGCGGCCGTCGACGGATACTACGGACACCAGACCGGCGGCACGCTCGCCGACTACTGGACGATCAACTGGAACAAGTCCGACTGCGGCTACGGCGTCGGCCAGGTCACCGACGGTATGCGCAAGGCCGGATACGCGAAGACAGGCGAAACCTCCCTGCCGGTCAGCACACAACGCGCGGTCGCCATCGACTACGCCACCAACATCGCCGCCTCGCTGCACATCCTCGCCGACAAGTGGAACGAGGTCCACGAGTCGGGCCAGACGATCACCGTGAACAACGACGACCCGGCCAAACCGGAGAACTGGTTCGCCGCCGTCTGGAACTACAACCTCGGCTTCAACAAGAAGGCGGACGAGGGTACCAACGGCAACTGGGGCCTGGGCTGGTACAACAACCCGGCCAACCCCGTCTATCCCGCGTCCCGGCTGAGCTTCATGAACACCGACGCCGACCCCCTCGCCGCCAAGGACGCCGCCCACCCGCAGAACTGGCCCTACGAGGAGAAGGTGATGGGCTGGGCCGCCTGGTCCATCGACACCGGCCACTCCTACGCCACCTCGGGCCGCCAGGACTGGCCCGGCGAGTCCGGCTTCTCCTCGGCCGGCTTCCGGCCCGCCTACTGGAACGGCACGGCCGACCTCTACACGATGCCGGGCAGCGCGACGTACAACCGGGCGCACATCTCGCCGCCGCTGGACACGTTCTGCAACACCAAGAACAACTGTGACGCCGCCAGTCCACCCAACTGCTCCACCGCCGCCTGCTACACCCCGTACTGGTGGAACGCCTCCAATGCCACCTGGAAATCCGACTGCGCCACGACCTGTGGCTTCGAGAACATCAAGTACCAGACCCTGGTCAGCGAGCCCGGGCGCGGCTCCCGCCTCCAGTACGGCACACCCGTCTGCTCCGGCGCGCCCTCCGGCGCGAAGGTCGTCGAATCCGTGCCCGCGGGCACCAACACCTGGGGCGCCTGCGGGACGACCGCCACCGACGGTTCGTTCCAGTTCACCTTCTACCCCGACCCCAACGCCACCGGTCCTGGCCTCGGCCAGTACGACGCCAAGGCCGACCTGCACCAGATCGGCGGCGGCTACGGTGGTCACTTCTGGTACACCCACACCCGCAACGAGGACTACCTCGGCGGTGACCAGGGGCGCATGACCGTCGACGGCACCTGGACCCTCGGCGCGAGCATGGACCTGGCGCAGGTCTGGGTCCACGTCCCCGACACCGGCGCACAGACCCAGGACGCGCACTACGTCGTCCAGGGTGCCCTCGGCGGGCCCTTCGACCGTCACGTGGACCAGGGTGACAACAACGGCAAGTGGGTTTCCCTGGGCGCCTACAAGTTCACCTCCACACCGAGTGTGAGCATGTCCAACTACACGCCCGACGGAACCGCCAACGACGACATCGCCTTCGGTGCCGTGGCCTTTCAGCCGATCACCGGCACCTACGTCACGGACAGCGTCGAGGCCGACGCGTACTTCGACGAGAACCAGAACATCGACGTCCGCCCCGAGAGCCAGATGTTCAACACCCCCCTCAAGTCGAGGCAGGCACTGTACGACTGGGCGACGAACCTGTCGCACAACATCATCGGCCTGCCCACCTGCATCAGCCTGCCGTCTCCGACCTGCGTCATGCCGGAGACCAAGGCCGCCGCTGAGCGCTGGAACGACGAGGTGACGACGTCGGGGACCAGCACCACCGACCACCCCGTCGGCCACAGCATCCCCGAATGGATGCACTACTCCAACCCGTACACGAAGCGTCCCACCGATGACAGCAGACCTTCCTGGTTCGGTACGGACGACGCCGCCTACAAGATGGACAACAAAGCGACCGTCTCGTACGTGAAGACCAGCGACGGAAAGATCATCAACGGCAGCGAGAGTGTGTCGTACGACGACCGCACCGCCGACACCCACATCCCGGACTTCGTGCGCGAGTTCTTCGCGGCGCTCCAAAAGGATTACGGCACCCAGCCGCCGGATCTCGACTACACGGCCAAGGACCTGAACGTCCATGACGGAAGGTCGACGACCACCTCTACCAACAGTGACGGAATTCTTCCCGGGCGGGCCTACAAATCTATCGGTGTGAAGCCCGTGATCACCGACGACAACGACAACGTGATCACCGACAATGGCGGCACCTGTGTTGCGGTGATGCACACGGCCGGCGGGTCCATCGGCTATCGCACCGCTCTGGGGGACCAGCACCTCACCGACAGCGTGGCCGACTGGGTGACACGGGTGTCGAAGGACACCGGATCCTCCGACAATCCCGTCGCGTCGATGGCCCAGGAGATCCGGAACATGTTCTTCAAGCCGGGCCTCACGGGATCCATCTTCGGCTCTGCGCCGCCGATCTGGCAGGAACTCGATTTCAAGACCTGCACCGATGGCACCATCAAGACGGTCGGCGGGGCTCCAGTCCTGCGCTCCAGTTTCATGCCGAACCAGTATTTGTACCGCAACGACAAGGCCATCGACCTGAACGGTTCCTACACTGGATCCAGTGCCCCGGTGACAACCGGCGACTTCTATCACTTCAGCGGGCCTGACATCCCCCCGCCTCCCGCTGAACCCGATCAGTCGATGCACCCGTATGCTTCGTGCGACATCACCAGTGGCCATGGAGGCAATCCGTGGAACATCGGAGCGATCGCCGACGCGGCCATAGATCCGTCAACAGCCCACTTCTGCAATGCCCCAGGGAAGAGTCCTGATCCGGCCTTCAGCCGGTAATGCAATGGGCGGGGTGGTCTTCCGGTAAACAGCGAGGTGAGGCCACCCCGCCCCGCCAAATGAAAGGAGTACCGGTGCCGAACTATTTGTACATGGCATCCGCAGCTTTGAGCCTCGCATGTGGAGCCGTGTTCGGCATTCGGCGGAGATCATTGTGGGGCGGGCTCACGGCCGGCTTGATCTGCGCCACCGGGATTAGCTGCTTTCTATCCCTGCGGTATGCGGAAATTGCCATATTCTGGCTGTTCGGATCGCCTGCGGCAGGAGTGAGACTCCTTGGCACGATGTTCCTGGCCGTACTTGCCTGGCTGCTGTTCCAGGGCAACAGAAATTATGCCGTCATCTCTGCTGTCTGTATTGCGGCATTCACGGCTTTCCTCTGGATCCGCCCTTCGCATTTTCCGTTTCCCGTCGTGTATGTGTCCGTAATCCTTTCCGCAGTGACACGGATTGCACTCGAACTCCGCACAAGCGAACCCGACCTCGAAGTTTCGTGACGATCCGCCTATGGCCGGTGGTCGCGAGTTGCCCGAAGCGCTGACCGGGCAAGGGCATAAGGCGGCGGCAAAGACCCGAGAGGGGTTCGCTGACAGCCTTGCGGCTGCGGCTCTGGGGATGATGGGTGACAGCCTGACGCACCGGAACCCAGGCTTGCGCGCCGGGCTGTCGTACCGGCACGGCAAGATGGCGGCAAAGGAAACGTACAAGCGTCGTCGGCGGAGCGTCAACGCGGCCAAGACCTACGCGATTAAGCGGGGCTATATCGACGAGAGCGCGGTTGTCGCACTGTAGAGGTAAGCCACCGCCCGTAAAGGGGCGATCGATCCGCGTTCTTCGGATGCATTCTGTACGCCGCAATGCGTCCGGCCGAAGTTGTCGCATTGCGGCGGTCGGACTGTGAACTGCCGGAAACGGGTTGGGGTTTGCTCACCCTTCGGAAAACATGACCCGTCGCGGGCAAGAAGTGGACCGACACGGGGGAGCGGCATGACCGGCGGGGACTGAAGATGTGCGAGCCCGATGCTGACCGCCCGGTGCCGATTCCGCCGGCTCTGGTGGCGATGCTCCGTGAGCACCTGAAGCAGTTCGGTACAGCGAAGGACGGCCGCGTCTTCCACAACGAGCGCGGCGGATTGGTGAGAAGCCGTATGCCGTATGCCGTATGCAGGCCGCGCCGGCACCTCCCCGGAGGTCATCGACCGCCACTATGCGGGCCTCATCGACAACAGCGAGGAAGAGGACAACGAGAAGATCGAGAAGGGCATGGGCTGGGGGTCGACGGACGCCGCGTGAGGAGTGCGTGGCTCACGCACAACCAGCAATAGGCAATGAGAAAGGGCGGGAGTCGGTGAGACTGAGGGTTTTCAGGGTGGCCCCCGGACGGGTGACGGCGGGACCGTAGGCAACGGACAGGGCTCCCGTGCCGTTGAGAGAGGTGTCTAGGTCTCAACTCTCCAGCTC
>NZ_LIRL01000233.1 GCF_001419795.1 Streptomyces niveiscabiei | reverse complement strand
CTGGCGCACGTCTTCGGGCGGATGGTGCAGGTCGCCGCGCTCAGGGCCAAGGTCCGCTTCGGGCACCAGCCGCAGATGCAGGCGGCCGTCCTGCTGCCCGACCTCGCCGCGTTCAAGCCGACGTTCTTCCTGGCCGTGCCGTACATCTTCGAGAAGGTGTTCTCCGCCGCCCGCCGCAAGGCGGAGCGCGAGGGCAGGTCGGGGCCGTTCGAGAAGGCCGTGGACATCGCCGTCGCGTACGCGGAGGCCGTGGAGGCGAAGGCGTGGGGCACGGGCCCCGGGCCGTCCGCCGGGCTGCGGGTGCAGCACCAGATCTACGACAAGCTGGTGTACGCGAAGGTCCGCGCCGCGATGGGCGGCCGGGTCCGCCAGGCGGTGTCCGGAGGTTCGGCGATGGACCGGCGGCTCGGCCTGTTCTTCGCGGGCGCGGGCGTGCAGATCTACGAGGGGTACGGGCTGACGGAGACGACGGCCGCCGCCACCGCGAACCCGCCCGGCCGCACCCGCTACGGCACGGTCGGCCAGCCCATCCCCGGCATGACCGTGCACATCGCGGACGACGGGGAGATCTGGCTGCGCGGCGAGAACGTCTTCCCCGCCTACCTCAACAACCCGAAGGCCACCGACCAGGCCCTGCACGACGGCTGGCTCGCCACCGGCGACCTCGGCTCCCTCGACGACGACGGCTACCTGACGATCACCGGCCGCAAGAAGGAGATCCTGGTCACCTCCGGCGGCAAGAGCGTCTCGCCCGGCCCGCTGGAGGAGCGGGTGCGCGACCATCCGCTGGTCGGCCAGTGCGTCCTCGTCGGCAACGACCGGCCCTTCGTCGCCGCCCTGGTCACCCTGGACCCGGAGGGCGTCGAGCACTGGCTGCGGATGCGCGACAAACCCGGCCTGTCCCCCGCCGAACTCGTGCGCGACGCCGACCTGGAGGCCGAGGTGCGCCGGGCCGTCGTCGCCGCGAACACGCTGGTCTCGCAGGCCGAGCAGATCCGTACGTTCCGCATCCTCGCGCAGCCCTTCACCGAGGAGCACGGCCTGCTGACGCCGTCCCTGAAGCTGAAGCGCAAGGCGATCGAGAATGCCTACGCGAAAGAGGTCGAGGCGCTGTACCGGTCCTGAGCCGGGCTCCGGCTTGGGCGCGAGGAATGCGCCGCGTACCGTGATCGTTGACTATGGAAGCACCCATGACGGACAACCGAAGGATCGAGAGCGCGTGAGCAGCAAGGTCCCCCCGATCATCCTGAACAACGGCGTCGAGATGCCCCAGCTGGGCTTCGGCGTGTGGCAGGTGCCGGACGACGAGGCGGAGCGCGCGGTCGCCACCGCCCTGGAGGCCGGGTACCGCTCCATCGACACCGCCGCGATCTACGGCAACGAGGAGGGCACCGGCAAGGCGGTCGCCGCCTCCGGTGTGGCCCGCGAGGACCTCTTCGTCACGACGAAGCTGTGGAACACCGAGCAGGGCTACGACTCGACGCTGCGCGCGTTCGACGAGTCCCTCGGCAAGCTGGGCCTCGACTACGTCGACCTGTACCTGATCCACTGGCCGACCCCGGCGCGTGACCTGTACCTCGACACCTACAAGGCGTTCGAGAAGCTGTACGCGGACGGCCGTGCCAAGGCGATCGGCGTCTCCAACTTCCCCGTCGAGCACCTGGAGCGGCTCATCGCCGAGACCTCGGTGATCCCGGCGGTCAACCAGATCGAGCTGCACCCCCACCTCCAGCAGCACGCGCTGCGCGAGGTCCACGCCGGGCAGGGCATCGCGACCGAGGCGTGGTCGCCGCTCGGCCAGGGCAAGGGCCTCCTGGAGGTCCCGGCGATCGTCGCGATCGCCCAGAAGCACGGGCGTACCCCGGCGCAGGTCGTCATCCGCTGGCACCTCCAGCTCGGGAACGTCGTGATCCCCAAGTCGGTGACCCCGTCGCGGATCAAGGAGAACATCGAGGTGTTCGACTTCTCCCTGGACGACGAGGACCTGGCGGCGATCAGCGCGCTGAACGAGGACCGGCGTATCGGCCCGGACCCGGCGGAGTTCAACCTCGCCTGACCTGAGGCGACTTGAGGGGCGGGACGTTCGGCGTCCCGCCCCTTTCGCGCTAGTTGGGCTGCCCGATCGGCCGGACGACGACCGTGTTGACGTCCACGCCCTCGGGCTGCTCCAGCGACCAGACCACCGAGCCGGCGATCTGGTCCGCCGTCAGGAGGTGGCCGGGCGGGAGGCTCCCGTAGCTGTCCCAGAACGGCGTCTCGGTGCGGCCCGGCGCGATGTGGGTGACGCCGACGCCCCACTCCGTGACCTGGCGGCGGGTGTTCTCGGCGAGTCCGGTGATCGCCCACTTCGTCGCCCCGTACAGGTTCCCGGGCGTCGGGACGAACCCGGCGACGCTGCCGACCAGCACGATCCGGCCCTTCGTCTCCTTCAGGGCGTCGATCGAGGCGCGGATCAGCAGCGCCGGGCCGAGGACGTTGGTGAGGATCATCTCCGGCCAGCCGGCCGGGTCGCCCTCGGCGACGGAATCGTGCGTGGCCGTACCGGCGTTGGCGACGGCCACGTCCAGACGGCCGTACCTCTCAAGGGTCCTGTCGACGGCGTGCTGGACATCGGCGTACTCGGCCGCGTCGCCGGGGAACGTCAACAGGCCCTCCGGGTCGCCGAGTTCCTTCGCGAAGGCGGCGAGGCGCTCCTCGCCCCGGCCGGTGACGGCCACCTTCCAATCCTTCGCGAGGAGTTGGCGGGCGACGGCCGCGCCGATGCCGCTGCCGCCGCCGGTGATGAGAGCTACGCGAGTCATGGTGTACCCCCTGTGTCGTGCTTGAACGAGAGGGAGTTCACCATGTGGAGCGCTCTCGAAGTCAAGCGCGTTCAGAGGGGGTCAGGCCGGTCGGACCGCCGTGTGCACGGTGTGGGCCGCGAGCACGTACAGGTCCGGGCGGCGCTGGATGCTTCCCGGATCGTGCGGATCCAGCAAACGGTCGACCGTCTCCCGGTCCTGCGCGTCGAGGTGTTCGCCGATGCCGTCGCGGACGCGGGTGAACTGTTCGACGACGTAGGCGCGGGCGCGGTCGGAGGCGGGGGCGGGGAGGTCGAGGAGGAAGCTCCGGGCGCGGGTGTGCTTGAGGCCCGCCGAGGCCAGCAGGGCGGCCCAGTCCTCGCGTTCCGCCACCGCGCCCGGCAGGTCCGCGCGCATCCGGGCGAACCAGTCCGCGCTGAGCGCCTCGATGCGGGACTCCAGGCCGGGGCGGCCGAAGCCGAGGTCGCGGGGGAGGTAGCGGGGGGAGAGGCCGCCCTCCATCAGCGCGAGGGTGCCGCCGGGTGCGAGACGCTGCGCGCAGGCGGCGAGGGCGGCGCGCTGGTCGCCGAGGTGGTGGAGGCTGCGGCCGGCCCAGACCAGGTCGGCGGGGTAGTCCAACTCAGCGAGGCTGCCGGGGAGTTCACCGACGAGGGTGGCGAACCGGTCGGCGTACCCGAGGCGTTCGGCGCGCTCGCGGGCCCGGTCGAGGAGCGGCTGCGAGCCGTCGGCGGCGATGACGCGGGCGCCGGGGAACGTCTCGGCGAACAGGCCGGTGACGACGCCGGGGCCGCTGCCGACGTCCACGATCAGGCCGGGCTCGGTGATCTCCTTGCCGAGCCAGGCGAGCGCCCGCTCGTACCAGGGGGCGTACAACTCGGCCTGGGACTCCAGGTGCTGGGACATCGCGGCCCAGTCGATGCCGGTGTCGCCGTCGGTGCCGTGGTCGTGCGCGTGCCCGTGCTGGTGATGCTGGTGCTGGTGCTGGTGTGCCATGTCGGTCACCCTCTCCTCGGTGGTGGCGACAGCGTGCGCCGCCGCACCGGGAGAGGGCCACTTCTCTTGCCGGTACCGCAAAAAATTGCCGTACCGGCAAAACCGGCTCGGCTGAGGGTCCCGCGCCCGCCGGGGTCCGGCGGGCGCGGGACGGGGAAGGTCAGCTGAGCGGCGGGTAGGCGTTCTGCATCAGCTGCTGGAACTGGGCGGAGAACCAGTGCCCGGA
Source organism: Streptomyces niveiscabiei (assembly GCF_001419795.1). GTDB lineage: Bacteria > Actinomycetota > Actinomycetes > Streptomycetales > Streptomycetaceae > Streptomyces > Streptomyces niveiscabiei. The sequence goes on along the minus strand of NZ_LIRL01000233.1, from coordinate 7,416 downwards.
CAGCGGCGAGTCGGGCAGGGCGCCGGACATGTTGTTGTTGTTGCGCGGGTTGCCGGTGTACGTCGGGTCGCACATGCGGTCGAAGCCCTTGCCCTCGTCGTTCGGGATCGCCGAGGAGGCACCGTCGGACTCACCCGGCGGCTTCATCCACACGTACGCGTCGAGCCCGGTGGCGGGAGCGGCCTTCGGGCGTTCGCCGAGCCCGGCACCGGACTGGTTGCACCAGTTCCCGACGTGGATACGGCGGTCGTAGCGCCCGCCGTCGACGTACGCGTCCACACTGGTCTGCGGGCCGGGTCCGGCCGGCCGCGCGCTGCCGCCCCAGCCGTTGCGGGAGGTGTCGATCAGCATGCCGATGTTGGACCGGAACCCGGCGGTCACCAACTGGTTGCGCAGGGCCAGCGCGTACGTCTGCTCGTCCGTGTAGCGGTTCCAGTCGACCCACTTCGACTCGCGCACCGACTTGCCGGCGATGGTCTCGCTGACGGAGAAGTTGTTCTCCTTCAGGGCGCTGTAGTTGGCCGTGTTGGTGATGAAGCCGTGGACGTCGTCGACGGTCGCGCCCTCGGAGGTCGCGGCCGTGTGGAGGATCTGGGCGGTGGGGGCGAAGTTGTCGTCCCAGCCGAGCCAGCCGTGGTGACCGGCGTCCACGTAGTTGTAGACGTTGGGGATCGCGCCGAGCTTGTCGAGCGCGTAGCCGACGCCCTTGACGTAGTTGCCGTTGGCCTTCATGACGTCACAGGCCGGGACGGCGGTGGGCCTGCTGCCCGTGTTGGTGATCAGGTTGGGCAGCGAGTCGATCTCGACGGCGGTGACGATCCGCAGCGAGGCGTACTTGGGGTCGGCGAGGATCGCGGCGATCGGATCGATGAACTGCGTCTTGTACTTGTCGATCTCCGTCGGGCCGAGCTCGCCGTTGGAGGCGAGCGCCGAGCAGTCGCGGCCGGGGAGGTCGTAGATGACGAGCTGGACGACCAGTTCGCCGCTGCCCTTCTGGGTGAGCGCGGTGTCGAGGTGGGCGCGCAGGCCGCGGCCGGTGCTCGTGCCGGTGATGGCGGCGATCCGGTCGAGCCAGATGCCGGTCGGCTGGTTGGAGACCCGCGAACCGCCGGGTTCGGCCGCCGCCTTGGCCGACCAGTCCGGGTTGACGTACACCTTGGCGCCCGCGTACGGGTTGTCGACGCGCGATCCGGTGCCGGGTCCGGGGGTGCCGGGGTCGGTGGGTCCGGTGGGTCCGCCGGTGCCGCCGTCGACGTTGCAGGTGACGCCGTCGAGTGTGAACGTCGCGGGCAGCGCGTTGCCGCCGCTGTAGGACGCCTGGAACCCGAAGCTCACCGAACCGCCGGTCGGCAGGGACCCGTTGTACGTCTCGTTGGCGGCGGTGACGGCCGTCCCGGACTGGGTGACCTTCGCGTTCCAGCCGCTGGTGACCTGCTGGTTGCCGCCGTACGACCACTTCACGGCCCAACTCGACTTGGCGGCCGAGTTGTTGGTGACGGTGACGTTGGCGGTGAAGCCGGTGCTCCACTCGTTCTGGACCTTGTAGTCGACGGTGCACGGGATCGCGGCGATCGAACCGGCGTCCGGGACCATCGCCAGCGCGGTCCCGGAGGCGCCGGCGACGAGCGCCAGGGCGGCGAGCATCGCTGTTCTGCTACGGCTCATGAGTGCGGGTTCCTTCTCTTCGGGGGTGCGGGTGTTTCGCATACCGCGTCGATCAGGTTCGGTGCGCCGGAGCAGGCGTGCGCGGTCGTCATCCGGAGAGGGGCGGATTCGACCACGGTTGAAAGTGCTGAATGCGAGGGATGTCGCATGAGCGACTCCTTGCAGCTCAGGCACGCCAAGACGGACGCACCGACTGATGGAATCGCTCCCACTGGTGTCAACGAAGCTAGCGGCAAGACCCGGTAAAGAACAGGGGAGTCACTGACTTTCCCTCAACAACGGCCGTCGAATCTTTTCGACTCTTCAAGAGCCTTGACCCCTGACACCCCCATCCTCACTATGGGAGCGCTCCCACTGGTTCAAGGCTTGTTGCTCCTCCCCCACTTCTTCCGCCGAGCACTCCCCGAGCCGCAAGGAGGAACCAGCACATGGACCCACGACGCAGACGCCGAAGGACGCGGCGCCTGTGGACCGCCGCCGTGGCGGCCCTCGCGCTCCCGCTGGCCACCCTGAGTACGCTCACCAGTACCGCCCAGGCGGCGGCACTCCAGTGCAGCGTCGACTACAAGACGAACGACTGGGGCAGCGGTTTCACCGCCGACCTCACGATCACCAACCGGGGCACCGACCCCATCAACGGCTGGACGCTGGGCTACTCCTACAGCGGCAACCAGAGGCTGTCGAACGGCTGGAACGGCACCTGGACGCAGTCCGGCGGCACGGTCTCCGTGCAGAGCGCCACGTACAACGCGAACATCGCGGCGGGCGCGGCCGTGAGCACGGGCGCCCAGTTCACGTACAGCGGCACGAACGCGGCGCCGACGAACTTCACCATCAACGGCACCTCCTGCGTCGGCGCGCACCAGCCGCCGATCACCGTGCTGACCAGCCCGACCGCGGGCGCGATCTACACGCAGGGCACGGCCGTACCGCTCGCGGCGACGGCCGCCGCCGCGGACAGCGCGACGATCAGCAAGGTCGAGTTCTACGACGACACGACCCTGCTCGGCACGGACACCACCGCGCCGTACACGTTCTCCGCGACCGGCCTGGCCGTGGGCTCCCACTCCCTGGTCGCGAAGGCGTACGACAGCCTGGGCGCGGCCGGGACCTCGACGCCGGTCGGCATCACCGTGGCCTCGGGCCCGGCGGTCGTCGCGTCGGTGACCCAGCTCGCCGTCCAGCAGGGCAAGACGGGCACCTACACGCTGCGGCTGTCGACGCAGCCCTCGTCGAACGTGACGGTGTCGACCGCGCGCGCCTCCGGCAACACCGGCCTGACGGTGACCGGCGGCGCCTCGCTCACCTTCACCCCGTCGAACTGGAACACCCCGCAGACGGTGACGATCACCGGCAACGCGACCGGCACCGGCGCGGCGGCGTTCGATTCGACGGCGACGGGCCTCGCGAAGGCGACGGTCACGGCGACCCAGATCGCCGGGCAGAAGACGTACGACGCCCGGTTCCTGGAGCTGTACGGGAAGATCACCAACCCGGCGAACGGCTACTTCTCGCCGGAGGGCATCCCGTACCACTCGGTGGAGACGCTGATCGTCGAGGCGCCGGACCAGGGCCACGAGACGACGTCGGAGGCGTACAGCTATCTGCTGTGGCTCCAGGCGACGTACGGCAGGATCACCGGTGACTGGTCGAAGTTCAACGGCGCGTGGGACCTCATGGAGAAGTACATGATCCCCACCCACGCCGACCAGCCGACCAACTCGTTCTACAACGCGTCCAAGCCGGCGACCTACGCGCCCGAGCTGGACACCCCGAACGAGTACCCGGCGCGCCTGGACACGTCCGTCTCGGTGGGCCAGGACCCGATCGCGGCCGAGCTGAAGTCCGCGTACGGCACGGACGACATCTACGGCATGCACTGGCTCCAGGACGTGGACAACGTCTACGGGTACGGCAACGCGCCCGGCAAGTGCGAGGCGGGGCCCACCGACACGGGTCCGTCGTACATCAACACCTTCCAGCGCGGTGCGCAGGAATCCGTGTGGGAGACCGTGCCGCAGCCGACCTGCGACCAGTTCAAGTACGGTGGCCCGAACGGGTACTTGGACCTGTTCACCGGTGACAACTCCTACTCGAAGCAGTGGAAGTTCACCAACGCCCCCGACGCCGACGCGCGCGCCGTGCAGGCCGCGTACTGGGCGGACGTCTGGGCCAAGCAGCAGGGCAAGGGCGCCGACGTCTCGGCGGCCGTCGGCAAGGCCGCGAAGATGGGCGACTATCTGCGGTACTCGATGTACGACAAGTACTTCAAGAAGATCGGCAACTGTGTCGGTCCGTCGGCCTGCCCGGCCGGGTCCGGCAAGAACTCCTCGGCCTATCTGATGTCCTGGTACTACGCCTGGGGCGGCGCGACCGACACCTCGGCGGGCTGGGCCTGGCGGATCGGCTCCAGCCACAGCCACAGCGGCTACCAGAACCCGCTGGCCGCGTACGCGCTCAGCTCGTACGCGCCGCTGAAGCCCAAGTCGGCGACGGGGTCGGCGGACTGGGCGACCTCGCTCACCCGCCAGCTGGAGTTCTACCGCTGGCTCCAGTCGGACGAGGGTGCCATCGCCGGTGGCGCGACGAACAGCTGGGCGGGGCGGTACGCCACTCCCCCGGCCGGGAAGTCGACCTTCTACGGCATGTACTACGACCAGCAGCCCGTCTACCACGACCCGCCGTCCAACCAGTGGTTCGGGTTCCAGGCGTGGTCCATGGAGCGGGTCGCCGAGTACTACCAGCAGACCGGCAACGCGCAGGCCAAGGCCGTCCTCGACAAGTGGGTGGACTGGGCGCTGTCGCAGACCACCGTCAACCCCGACGGCACCTACCGGTTCCCGGCCACGCTCTCCTGGTCCGGGCAGCCCGACACCTGGAACGCGTCAAGTCCGGGTGCCAACACGGGACTTCACGTCAACGTCGTCGACTACACCAACGACGTCGGCGTGGCGGGCGCGTACGCACGGGCGTTGACCTACTACGCCGCCAAGTCCGGTGACACGGAGGCCAAGACGGTCGCCAAGGCGCTGCTGGACGGCATGTGGTCGCACTACCAGGACAGCCTCGGCATCGCGCTCCCGGAGACCCGGGCCGACTACAACCGCTTCGACGACAGCGTGTACGTCCCGAGCGGCTGGACCGGCAAGATGCCCAACGGCGACACCATCAACTCCTCCTCGACGTTCGCCTCGTTGCGCTCCTTCTACGAGGACGACCCCAACTGGTCGAAGATCGAGGCCTATCTCGCGGGTGGAGCCGCGCCGACGTTCACCTACCACCGGTTCTGGGCCCAGGCCGACATCGCACTGGCCCTGGGTTCGTACGCGGAGCTGCTCGAATAAGTCCCCGCTGAGGCTTCGCGTATCAACACCGGGCGACCCCCACCCGCACAGGGGGTCGCCCGGTCGTACCTGTTTTCTTCCCGCACATGGCAGCACGAGGAAGGAACCCCCACCGTGCGAAGAACCCGCATCCTCACGACTGTGCTGGCGCTCGGCGCCGGACTGCTCGCGGGCGCCCCACCCGCCCTCGCCACCGCCCCCGACGCCAAGCCCGCGCTCACGGCGGAGTCGTACACCTGGAAGAACGCGCGCATCGACGGGGGCGGTTTCGTCCCCGGGATCGTGTTCAGCCGCAAGGAGAAGAACCTCGTCTACGCGCGCACCGACATCGGCGGCGCCTACCGCTGGCAGGAGTCGTCGAAGAGCTGGACGCCGCTGCTGGACTCGGTCGGCTGGACGGACTGGGGCCACACCGGGGTCGCGAGCCTCGCGGCGGACCCGGTCGACGCGAACAAGGTGTACGCGGCCGTCGGGACGTACACGAACAGCTGGGACCCCGGCAACGGGGCGGTGCTGCGCTCCGGCGACCGGGGCGCGACCTGGCAGAAGACCGACCTGCCGTTCAAGCTGGGCGGCAACATGCCGGGCCGCGGCATGGGCGAGCGACTCGCCGTCGACCCGAACCGCAACAGCGTCCTGTACCTCGCGGCGCCGAGCGGCAAGGGGCTGTGGCGTTCGACGGACTCCGGGGTGACCTGGTCGCAGGTGACGGCGTTCCCCAACGCCGGCAACTACGTGCAGGATCCGACGGACACCAGCGGGTACGCGAGCGACAACCAGGGCGTCGTCTGGGTCACGTTCGACGAGTCGACGGGCACGGCCGGCACCGCCACCCGCACGATCTACGTGGGCGTCGCCGACAAGGACAACGCCGTCTACCGCTCCACGGACGCGGGCGCCACCTGGTCCCGCCTCGCCGGCCAGCCGACCGGCTACCTCCCCCACAAGGGTGTGCTGGCGAACGGCAGCCTGTACCTCGCGTACAGCGACAAGGGCGGCCCGTACGACGGCGGCAAGGGCCGGCTGATGCGGTACGCGACGGCCACCGGCACCTGGACGGACATCAGCCCCGTCGCCGAGGCCGACACCTACTACGGCTTCAGCGGCCTGACCGTCGACCGGCAGAAGCCGGGTACGGTCATGGCGACCGCGTACAGCTCCTGGTGGCCGGACACGCAGATCTTCCGTTCGACGGACTCCGGCGCGACCTGGACGAAGGCGTGGGACTACACGTCGTACCCCAACCGCGCGAACCGCTTCACCATGGACGTCTCCTCGTCGCCGTGGCTGACCTGGGGCGCGAACCCGGCGCCGCCCGAGCAGACGCCCAAACTCGGCTGGATGACCGAGGCGCTGGAGATCGACCCGTTCGATTCGGCGCGGATGATGTACGGGACGGGCGCGACGATCTACGGCACCGAGAACCTCGGGAACTGGGACAGCGGCGGCCAGTTCACCGTCAAGCCGATGGTGCGGGGCCTGGAGGAGACGGCCGTCAACGACCTCGCCTCGCCGCCGTCCGGCGCCCCGCTGGTCAGCGCGCTCGGTGACATCGGCGGGTTCCGGCACACGAGCCTGACGGCCGTACCGCCGATGATGTTCACGCAGCCGAACTTCACGACGACCACGAGCCTCGACTTCGCCGAGACCAACCCGAACACGTTCGTGCGCGTCGGGGACCTCGACTCCGGTCCGCACGTGGCCTTCTCGACCGACAACGGCGCCAACTGGTTCGCCGGGAGCGACCCTTCGGGCGTGAGCGGCGGCGGCACGGTCGCCGCGTCCTCCGACGGCAGCCGCTTCGTGTGGTCCCCGGCGGGCACCGGCGTGCAGTACACGACCGGGTTCGGTACGTCCTGGCAGGCGTCCGGCGGTATCCCGGCCGGCGCGATCGTCGAATCGGACCGCGTCGACGCGCGCACGTTCTACGGCTTCAAGTCGGGCACGTTCTACGTCAGTTCGGACGGCGGCGCGACCTTCACGGCGTCCGCCGCGACCGGTCTGCCCACCGGTGACAGCGTCCGCTTCAAGGCGGTGCCCGGCGCGAAGGGCGACATCTGGCTGGCGGGCGGCGCGGCCGGCTCGGCGTACGGCCTGTGGCACTCCACCGACTCCGGGGCGACCTTCACGAAGCTGTCGAACGTCGAACAGGCCGACACGGTCGGGTTCGGGAAGGCGGCGAGCGGCGCCTCGTACCAGACGCTCTTCACCAGCGCGAAGATCGGCGGGGTGCGGGGCATCTTCCGGTCCACGGACAAGGGGGCGAGCTGGGTCCGGGTCAACGACGACGCGCACCAGTGGGGTTGGACCGGGGCGGCGATCACCGGTGATCCCCGGGTGTACGGGCGGGTGTACGTGTCCACCAACGGGCGGGGCGTGATCTACGGCGACACGTCCGACACGAGCG
>NZ_LIRL01000232.1 GCF_001419795.1 Streptomyces niveiscabiei | reverse complement strand
TCGGCGTCGACGCCGACTTGCTCATCTTGACCGCCGGGTCCTGGAGGTCGTAGATCTTCGCCGTCTCCTTGAGGATGTACGGCTTCGGGATCGTGAACGTCTCCCCGAACCGGCCGTTGAAACGCTCCGCGAGGTCCCGGGTCAGCTCGATGTGCTGGCGCTGGTCCTCGCCGACCGGCACCTCGTTCGCCTGGTACAGCAGGATGTCCGCGACCTGGAGGATCGGGTACGTGAACAGGCCGACGCTCGCGCCGTCCGCGCCCTGCCTCGCCGACTTGTCCTTGAACTGCGTCATCCGCGACGCCTCGCCGAAGCCCGTCAGGCAGTTCATCACCCACGCGAGCTGCGCGTGCTCCGGGACATGGCTCTGCACGAACAGCGTGCAGCGCTCCGGGTCGAGGCCCGACGCGAGCAGCTGCGCCGTCGCCAGCCGCGTGTTCGCCCGCAGCTCCGCCGGGTCCTGCGCGACCGTGATCGCGTGCAGGTCCACGACCGCGTAGAACGCGTCGTACGACTCCTGCAACGCCACCCACTGGCGCACCGCGCCGAGGTAGTTGCCGAGGTGGAACGAGCCGGCGGTGGGCTGGATGCCGGAGAGCACACGAGGACGAGCAGAGGCCATGGGTGCATTCTCTCAGGTTCCGGGGGGAGGTTCGGAACGGGTGGGGTATGCGGGAGGTGTCGGGAGGGGGGTCCCATGAGACGGATCGCGGTACTGGCACTCGCGCTGTCCTCGCTCCTCACCACCGGGGCCGCCGCCGCGGATACGCCCGATGTGGCGATGCTCATCGACGGCACGTCCGGGCGGACCCTGGCCATCCGCTCCCGCGAACCCCTCTTCGACCGGCTCCGGGAACTCCTCGACCCGACCTACACAGGGACGGTTCCCGTGCCTTCGAGCTGGGACGAGGGCCACCATCCCCCCGTCCGGCTCACCGTCGTCCGGGGCCGCAGCGGGGTCGGCGGCTGGCCGCAGGACGATCTGCCGCCGAGTGGGGCCGTGGCCGTCGAGCAGACGGACCAGGTGATCCTCGCGGACGACGGCACCCCGTGGATACGGCGGGACGTCGCGCCGGAGTTCGAGGACGCGGACGTCCGCTGGCATCCGGCGCCACGCTCCGCCTACGAGCGGTGGGAGCGGGAGGGCGTGTTCCCAGGCGCCACCCCCTCGGCGCCGGGCTCCGACCCGGGGTGGTGGGTGGTGCCGGGGGTTGTCGGGGTGGTGCTCGGTGCGGGCGGGGTGCTCCTGGTGCGCCGCGCGGCGGCGCGCCGCGACGCGGGCCCACCTCGGGACGAGCCTCGGCAGGAGTTGATCGAGCTGTGAATGCCGGTCAGCCGTGTTCTCTCCCTGCCCGTTCCGGGCGCCTGGCGACTAACTCCTATTCCCAGCCGTCCAGGGACACCTGGGGCCCTTCGGTGAGGTAGCCGTGGAGGGCACTGGAAGTGGTCTCGACGAAGTTGTCGGGAATGTCGTCGGCGTCGACCCAGCGGACCTGAGAATGCTTGCGGGGTTCACGGTTCTCGGGTTCGCCCGCCCACTCGTGAGCAGTGAAGACGACCGTGAGGAAGCCGTTGGGGGCTTCGACGCCCCAGGCACCGTGGATGATGTGGGCGACCTTGAGGGACTCGGGCTTCACCGTGAGGCCGGTCTCCTCGTAGAGCTCGCGGACGGCGGTCTCCGTGACGGGTTCGCCCGGTTCGCTCTTGCCGACGGGCAGGTCCCACATTCCCTGGGCGAACTTCGCGTTCTCGCTGCGCTGGAGGAGGACGACACGGTTGCTGGCCTTGTCGTGGACGATGACGGCGGCGACCAGCAGGGTCATCGATTCGAACGCCGGCTTGAGGGCCTTCGCCTGGTCGTCGGTCCGCTGAGTCACGGTGTTCCCTTCGTCGGGCGGGTTGTCGGGCATGTTAGGCGAGGGCCTCGCGGGCTCGGCGGGCGAGATCGGCAGCGCCGGGAACACGGCGACGTCGGTAGACCGCGAGCGTGGAGCGGATCGACGTGATCGCCTTGCGGGTGCGGTCGGAGGTCATTCCCTCCATGAGGACCAGGGCCTGGGTCCAGGCGGCGACGGCTTCGTCGGCGCGGGCCTGGGCGGCGAGGCTGTCGCCGAGGTCTGCATGGGTGAGGGCGTGGACGCGCTTGTACTTCTCTGGGTCCCAGCGGGTGAGGGCGTCTCGGTGCTGCTGTTCGGTGCCGGTGTGATCGGCGAGGTCGGTCAGGGTGCGGGCGGTGTGGCTGGCCACGGTGCCCGCGGCTGGGCCGCTGACACGGGAGTAGCTGGGCTGGGGGCCATCGCCGCGGAGGAGGGCGTCTTCGGCGGCGAGCAGGGCGCGCGCGGCCGAAGGGTGCTCCTTCACGGCTGCGTAGGCGCGGGCGTGGGTGATGTGGAGGAGGGCTTCGGTCTGGCCGTCGACGTGGCCGAGGCCGCATCGCAGGGCGCCTTCGACGAGGTCGACGCAGTGGTGGGGCTGCTTGAGACTCAAGGCCTGGTGAGCCAGGGCCCGCATCATCCAGGCGGCGTGGCCGTGGGGGTCGGCTTCACAGGCGAGTTGGTAGCCGACCTGGTAGTAGCGCTGGGCGGCACCTTCCTGGCCGAGGTCGTGGTGCTTCCACCCTGCGAGGTAGGCGAGTTCAGCGACCGCGCCGAACGCGGCCCGGCGTAACGGCTCGCTGGGGAAGCGCCCGCGCAGCATGGGCGCGGCAGTATCGGCGAGGTAGGCGCTGACGGTGGTCAGTCCGTGTCCGCCGCCGAGGCGCTCGTCGGCGGCGCTGAAAGCCGCGGTGATCTGGCGTACGACGTCCACATCCTCCGCGCCGACCAGGGACGTGCCGGTGCGGGCGCGGAGCATGCGGGCGGTGGCCTCGTGGTCGTGGGCGAGTGGCATGGCGACGCCGGTGGTGGTGAAGGCGGCGATCGCGAGGAAGCGGTGGCGTTCGACGTCGGCGCGGCCCAGGTCGGTGGCGGCGAGGACGGGATCGGATTCGGCCGGCGTATCGGCGTCACCGGCCTGGAGTCCGATCTCGGTCAGGGTGATCACGCGTCCCGCCCGACGCGACAGCGCCTCGGCCAGGTACTGGTCCACCCGACCCGAAGGCATGCGGGTGCCGTTCACCCAGTGCGAGATGGCCGACTTGTTGGTGAGGAGGATCTCGCCGTTCTCGGCGGCGATACGCCGTACGTCTCTGGCGAGGGCCTCGTAGGTGCAGCCGGTCGCGGAAATGGTGTCGCGCAGGCGGGAGTTGGGGTCTCTCGGTGCTGCCACGCTCGCCTCCCGTCCGGGACTGTAAACCGCGTATACCGCTTCAACTCCCTCTCACCGTACCCACTGTGCGTGACGGAAGGTTCACTAATCATCAGCCGCCCGGCCTCGGTCCGACAGCGTGACCAGGCTCCCCCTTCGGCCGGGCGGCCCTCGAAGTTCCGTACGCCCACACGGGGTTCGGGCATTCCTGTGCCCGGACCCGGCCGATCAGAGACGGAGACACGGTGACCACCATCGACACCAAGGCCATCACGGTCGTACTCCCCGACCCGTTCGACCCGCGCTGGAGCCGCCTGCCCGGCATCCGCGTCGACGGCCCGCGCATCACCATCGACCCGGCCGAGTACTTCTTCCGCTTCGAGTCGAACACCTGGCTCGTCGTGGACTGGGAGCTGGTCAAGTCCCAGCTCCTGGACGTGGACGAGACCACCGAGAGCGCGGTCGAGCAGCTCGCGCTCGACTTCATCAAGGCCCACGCCGAGTCCACCCCGGACGCCGCCCGCGTCCTGGCCACCGCCCACGAGGTGTACGCGTACCTGTTCCGCGACGAGCACCTGACCGGCCTCGCTCTGCCGCAGATCACCGCCGACCACCTGCGGATGCTCCGTGAGGCGGCCACACTGATGGCGCTCAACAAGGTCGAGCTCGACGGGCACATCTCCAACGTCGGCCCCTGCTGGTTCTTCCCGGCGGCCACCTCCGTCGTCTTCGACCTGGACGACGAGACGGGCGGGATGCTCGACGAGGTCTACCACGGCGGCTGGTTCAACGAGCACCGCCGGATCGAGTCCGTCAAGGCCCACGCCGCGCTCGGCGGCCGGCTCGTGCACGGCTGCCAGTCCGTGCCGGACCAGACCGGCGGCGTGGTCGCGCCCTACGGTGCCTCGATGGCCGACTTCCGTGACGACCTCGCCGCGTTCAAGGCGGGCTGGATCGAGCAGGTCCGCGCCCACCGCGTGAACCCCGCTGCGTAAGCCCCGGGGTGAGCCGACGCATCCGGCTCACCCCCTCCCCCTGGAGCCTCTGCATGACCGCGAACCCCAGCGCCGAACTCCTCGACAACCTGCTCACCATGGTCGGCCAGGCCACCGCAGCACGGGAGGAGGTACGCGTGTGGTCCATGTCCGGGGTCGAGCGCGTCACCTTCCCCGACGGCTCCACGGCCGTCTTCAAGTACGCCAAGAAGCCCTTCGACAGCGAAGACCAGGCTCTCCGCCTGGCCCGCACCCTCGGCGTCCCCGTCCCCCAGGTCCACGCCTCCGCCGTCCTGGACGGCTGGCTCGGCATGCTCATGGAGGACCTCGGACCGTCCGTCCGCGACGCCGACGACCTGGACGGAGTCGCCGCGGCCGTGGCCCTGCACAGCACCCGTACGGCCGCCTCCCTGCCCGTCCTCGACCAGGAGCGGCTGCGCACCTTGCCGACCCTGGCGCTGGAGCACCTCCAACGGCTCCGCAAGGCCGACCGGTGGCAGGACGCCGACGACGTCGAGGACACGCTCGGCAGGATCGCCCGGGCCGCCGACGCCCGCTCGGCCGGAGCGACGCTGGAACCGTTCGGCTGGGCGCACTCCGAGTTCCACCCCACCAGCCTCCACATCGGCGAGCGCGGCTGGCGGCTGCTCGACCTCGCCCGCGCCTTCACCGGCCCCGGCCTGCTCGACCTCGCCAGCTGGCACGGCACCATCGACGCCCCCGACCCCGTACGCCTTCGCGTCCTCCTGGAGCAGTACGTCACCGCCGGCGGCACCCCCGACGCCCTCGCCCCGCGCGGTGGGCTCACCGCCGAGAACTGGGCGCTGGGCTGGCACCGCATGTGGGCCGTCGAGTGGTTCATGGACCAGGCCGTCCGCTGGATCAACGACCCGGCCACCGACCCCGCCTACGCCAAGGCCGTACGCCGCCACCTCACCGACGTACTCCGCCTCCTGGACATCTGACGTGCACGGCCAGGCATCCCCCTGGCACGCCCACGCCCTCCAGCACCCCGCCACCGGCCCTCTCCCCGTACCCGCCCGGATGGAATGGACCACGAAGCCCGGCCAGGGCCCCGGCGCCGAGATCCTCGGCCCTGACCTGCACGGCAAGCGGCTGCTGGAACTCGGCTGCGGCGCCGGCCACAACGCCGCCCACCTCGCCGGACGCCACGGCGCACACGTCACCGGCGTCGACCTGGCCGGGCTCCAGGTCCACCGCGCCCGCGCCCACTACGGACGGCTGAACAACCTCACCCTCGTCACCAGCCACGCCCTGCACCACCTGCACGCCTCCGACGAGCCGTACGACGCGATCTACTCCGTCTTCGGCGCCGTCGGTCTTGTCGCCCCCGAACTCCTGCTCCCGGCCATCGCCCGGCACCTCACGCCCGGCCGGGTGCTCGCCTTCTCCGTTCCGCACCCGCAGCGCGGTGGCCGCAGCCCTTCCGGCGACGACCGGTCCCGCCGCGACTTCGTCACTCTCCCCGACCGCACCCGGCTCCCCATCGCCCGCTGGGAGTTCGACACCAACCGCTGGGACAAACACCTCAGCCAGGCCGGCTTCTGGCTCGCCTCGGCCCAGGAGTTCCACGACCCCCGCATGGGCCACTGGCCCACCACCTTGCTGATCCGCGCCCGCAAGCTCTGACCGCCCGTGGAGGACCGATGCGCCCGCCCTACCTGCTCCTCGACATCGACGGCGTCCTCATCCCCTTCCCCGGCGAGGACGGCTCGACCCCGGCCACCCACGCCCGCCACGACGTCGTCCCCCTCGGCCGCAGCGCCGACGACCCGGTCACCGTCTGGCTCAACCCCGACCACGGCCGCCTGCTCATGGACGTCATCCGCACCGGCCTGGTCACCCCCGTCTGGTGCACCAGCTGGCGACAGGACGCCGCCACCCTCATCGGGCCTCTCCTGGGTCTCCCGGCCTTGCCGTACATCGACCTGCCGCGGCCCCGGATCACCACCAGCCACCCCAACGGCTACCTGTGGAAACGCGATCACGTCGACGCCTGGCTGACAGATACCCCTGCGGTCTGGATCGATGACGACTTCACCAGCCTCGACCACGCCTGGGCGGCGGAGCGCACCGCCAGGGGGATGGCGACCCTCCTCATTCAGCCCGCCGCGCGTCTCGGGTTACAGCGGGAGCATCTGGCCGAGCTCACGGCATGGGTCTCGCAGCCGCCTACAGCTTGTGCCGTTTGATGCCTTGGCGGACCGAGCACGGCGGCGCGCTCGACCCCGCGACATCGTGGTCGCCCTCGCGGCGCTCATTCCGATCAGACCCGACTGGTGAACCCGAGTCGGGCGGAGCAGCCTCCGTTGTCGCTCGGTCCCCTGCGTGTCAGCCGGCGTCCGGTTCGCGGCCCGGGAAGAAGTTCGCGCTCTGGACGTACTCCATGGCCTTCGTGAACTCCGGGTCGGTGAGGCGGGGTTCCATCTCCTCCAGGGTGAGGTCCTCCACGCGGGTCTGGATCCAGTAGAGGTTGCCGAGGGGGTCGCGGACGCGGCCCACCCGGTCGCCGAAGAAGAGGTGGGTGACCTCGGTGACGGAGGTGCCGCCCGCCGCGACGGCACGGCGGTGGACGGCGTCGGCGTCCTCGACGTACAGGCGGAGGAAGCCGGGGGTGGGGGGCCACTCGGGGCGGGAGTCGAACAGCATGACGACGGAGTCGCCGATGCGGACTTCCGCGTGGGCGACGGAGCCGTCCTCGCCCTTGAGGCAGGAGAGTTCCTCGGCGTCGAAGGCGCGCTTCAGGAAGGCGATGAGCTGGACGGTGTCGCGGGAGATGAGCCACGGCGTGACGGTGGTGTAGCCGTCGGGGATCGGCTTGACGGACATTGTGACCTCCTGGGTTCCCGGTGACGCTAGGGCCCCTGTAGGTCAGGTTCTGTCCGCTAGCGGACGTACTCCAGGATCCGGTACCGCAGCCCCGTCGCAGAGGTCAGCCAGTCGCTCTCCTCGGCGACCCGCCACGACTCGTCCAGCGCGGGCGCGTACGTGTCGCCCGTCACCTGTACGTCGATCTCCGTGACCGAGAGCCGCGAGGCGAACTCCATGGCCGCCCGGTAGATCTCGCCGCCGCCGATGACCCACGCGTCCGGCGCCGAGGCGAGGGCCTCGGGGAGGGAGGCCGCGCGTTCCGCGCCGTCCGCTGTCCAGGAGGCGTCGCGGGTGAGGACGATGTTGCGGCGGCCGGGGAGGGGCCGGAAGCGCGGCGGGAGGGAGTCCCAGGTGCGGCGGCCCATCACGACGGGGTGGCCCAGGGTCGTCGCCTTGAAGTGGGCCAGGTCCTCGGGCAGCCGCCAGGGGATCGTGGAGTCCGCGCCGATCACGCCGTCCAGGGACTGCGCCCAGATGAGTCCGACGCTCATACCGCGACCGGCGCCTTGATGGCGGGGTGGTGCCGGTAGTCGGTCACCTGGATGTCGTCGTAGGTGTACGAGAAGAGGTCGTCGGCCCGGCGCAGGTCGAGGCGGGGGAAGTCCAGCGGCGTACGGGAGAGCTGCTCCGTCACCTGGTCGACGTGGTTGTCGTAGATGTGGCAGTCCCCGCCGGTCCAGATGAAGTCACCCGGTTCGAGGCCCGTCTGCTGCGCGACCATGTGCGTCAGCAGCGCGTAGCTCGCGATGTTGAAGGGGACGCCGAGGAAGAGGTCGGCGCTGCGCTGGTAGAGCTGGCAGGAGAGGCGGCCGTCGGCGACGTAGAACTGGAAGAACGCGTGGCAGGGCGCGAGGGCCATCTCGGAGAGCTGGGCGACGTTCCACGCGGAGACGATGATCCGGCGCGAGTCGGGGTCGCGGCGCAGCGTGTCGAGGACCTCGGTGAGCTGGTCGATGTGGCCGCCGTCCGGCGTGGGCCAGGAGCGCCACTGGACGCCGTACACGGGACCGAGTTCGCCGTCCGCGTCGGCCCACTCGTCCCAGATCGTGACGCCGTTGTCCTGGAGCCACTGGACGTTGGAGTCGCCGCGCAGGAACCACAGCAGCTCGTACACGATCGACTTGAGGTGCACCTTCTTGGTGGTGATCAGGGGGAACCCCTGCGCGAGGTCGTAGCGCAGCTGGTGTCCGAAGACACTCCGGGTACCGGTGCCGGTCCGGTCGGCCTTGGCCGTACCGGAGGTGAGCACGTGTCGCAACAGGTCTTCGTACTGGGTGTCCGCCACGTCGGCCGAGTCTACTGCGACGCCTGTGACGTGGGAGTCCGCGCCGGCGCCTCCCCGAACCGCGCCAGCGCCAGCGCGCCCGCCACGGCCACCCCGAACCCCAGCGCCGCGAGCCATCCGAGCCCGTCCCGCGTCCGGTCCCCCAGCCAGATCACGCCGACGGCCGCGGGCCCGACCGTCTCCCCGATCACCATCCCGGCTGTGGCCGCGGTCACCGACCCCCGCTGGATCGCCGAGGTCAGCAGCAGGAAGGCCGCGCCGCCGCCGA
>NZ_LIRL01000231.1 GCF_001419795.1 Streptomyces niveiscabiei | reverse complement strand
CCCTGCCCCGCCTGCGGCACCCCCAACCCTCCGGGCCGCCGCTTCTGCCGTCGCTGTGCGGCCCCGCTCGTCGCGACACCGACCGCCGCACCCCTCCCGTGGTGGCGCACGGTCTGGCCCTTCCGCCCCCGCCGGGTCCGCGCCAGCTCCGGCCGAGCCACCCGCTTCCTCGTCATCCTCCTCGCGCTCCTCGCCCTCTGCGCCGCAGTCTTCTTCTTCCTCCCCGCAGGCCGAGCCCTCTACGAAGACACCCGGGACAAACTCGGCAAGTCACAACCCATCACTCCGGTGGACATCAAGGCATCCACCCAAACCCCCAACCACCCCCCGACCAACACCTCGGACGGAATCCGCAACAACTTCTGGGGCGCCACTCCCGGAGCCACGATCACCTATACCTTCCGCTCCCCCTTCCGCCTCGTGGACACGATCATCACGAACGGCGCAGGCGCGACCCCGAAGGAATACAACACCCAGGCCCGAGCCCTGGAAATAACCCTGGTAGCAACAACCTCCTCGGGCGACAAGAAAACCAAAAAACTAACCCTCAACGACAAACCGGGCGAGCAACCCTTCCACACAGCCATCAGCGACGTAAAAACCATCACCCTCACCCTGAACTCCCCCACAGGCCTGACCCAGGGCCGCCAACTCGCCCTGGCAGAAGTGGAGTTCTTCAAGCGAGCCTGAGCCGAAGACGAGACCGTCCACTTCTCATCACCCACCCGGTCACCCATCGCTTCAGCGGTGCCAAGACCTGCGAGCATCGCCGTGGCTTCGGACGGGTGCCATTCCAGCACCGGGGCGATCGGCTCCACGTCCTTCGGTGGGGGTGAGTTGTGCCAGGCCCGTGAAGTCGTTTGTTTCGCCTGACCCCGGGAGCGGGTCGATCAGGAGGCGGTCCCCGGAGTATGTGAGGAGCCCCGCCCCGTCCTCACCGCCGGTACCCGCACTCCATTCGTCGACTCCATCGCCGACGCGTGGCACAGCGGGATCAGCCGCTTCGGGGGAACGCCGGCTTCTTTCACGGTTGCTGGTGCGTGGCCGCCGGATGCCTGAGGTGGTGAGTGGAGGTGTGGCCGGGAGTCTAGGATGCCGCTTGCCGTGATTCAAGGAAATCCTTAAACTCGCAGTGCTGGTATCAAGGGGGCTGTATTGAGCTGGGCGATCAAGGTCACCGATGAGTATGCGGACTGGTTCAGGCGGCTGATCAAGGAGGATCTTGGTTCCGCATCTCAGGTTGCCCAGGCCGTAGCCGCTCTGCGTGAAGCCGGTCCCACTCTGGGGCGCCCCCTCGTGGACAGGCTGAAGGGATCGGACCTGCATCACCTCAAGGAGCTGAGGCCGGGGTCGGGCGGTCGGTCCGAGATCCGGATCATCTTCGCCTTCGATCCGACGCGTTCGGCCCTGCTGCTCCTCGGGGGAGACAAGGCGGGAAACTGGGAGCGCTGGTACCGGGACAACGTTTCGCTGGCGGAACGGCTCTACCGCGACTACACCAGCGACACGGAGGGTGAGGAGTAGACATGGCCAAGAAAGTGCCGCAGGACTGGGAGAGCCTGGAGAAGGAGTTGCACTCGGCCGGGGTGGACCCGGCGGAGGTGGAAGCCGGGGCGCGTCGGCTGCTGGCGGAGGCGCGGGGGTATCAACTCGCCGAGGCGCGTAAGCAGTACGGTCTGGCTCAGAAGGACGTGGCTGCCCGCATGGGCGTGAGCATCGCTCGCGTGTCCCAGATCGAGCACGGCGAGGTCGCCACCCTCGACGTCATCGCCCGTTACGTGGAGGCGCTCGGCGGCAGGCTGGACCTGGTCGCCGATTTCGGGGACCACACCCTGCGGATGCCGGCGAGCGGGGACGCCGAGGCGGCGTAGGCGAACGGCGAACGCCGTTATCGCGCACCCACCAACGGCAGGAACACGTCGTCCACGATCGCCGCCAAGTCCCTCTCCGTCACCCCCTCCAGCCGCACCAGCATGTCGTACCGCAACAGATCCACCGGCAGGCTGACCACCCGCCAGGGAAGGTCGGCCGTGGGGATCTCCCCCCGCTCGAAGGCGCGGGCCAGGAGTGTCGCCAACACCGTCCGCATCGTCTCCGAGAAGTGCGGATCCATGTCCGCGACCTCGGCCAGCAGGCCCCGGAAGACGTCCTGCCCGATCTCCCGCTGGCGTTCGAGGGTGTAGCGCAGCAGCGCGAGGACGTCCCCCCGGAGGGTCCCCGTGTCGGGGATCTGGTCGACCAGGGAGCCCCGGCGATGGCGGAGGGCGGCGACGATGAGTTCCGCGCGGTTGCTCCAGCGGCGGTAGAGGACCTGTTTGCCGGTGCGGGCGCGCAGGGCGACGCCCTCCATCGTGAGGTGGGTGTAGCCGACGGACCGGAGTTCGTCCCAGGCCGCGTCGAGGAGGTCGGCCTCCAGGGCGGCGCCTCGGCGGCGGGTGGGTTCCATGCGGGCTCCTTGAGAGACCTTGCGTCTCTTATCGGGGTGAGCCTATCGTCGTCACAAGAGACGGTGCGTCTCTAAAACGCCGGGACTCCGGAGCCGCAGAAACAGCCGGAGTTCCGGAGCCGCACAGACAGGGGGAGCCGTATGCCCGAGGCCGCCACCGAGCCCCGTACGGAAGACCGCCTCGACCCGGCCCTGCTCAAGCTCGCCGCCGTCCTCGTCATCGGCGCGCTCGCCCCCCTCCTCGACAGCACGATCGTCGCCGTGGCCGTCCACACCCTCGCCCACGACCTCGACGTATCGACCTCCACCGTCCAGTGGGTCAGCACGGCCTACCTCCTCGCGCTCGCCGTCGTCGTCCCGGTGAGCGGCTGGGCCGTCGAGCGGATCGGCGCCAGGAAAGTCTGGCTCGGCGCGCTTGTGCTGTTCCTCGCCGGCTCCATGCTGTGCGGACTCGCCTGGAACATCGGCTCGTTGGTGGCGTTCAGGGTCGTCCAGGGCGTCGGCGGCGGGCTGTTGATGCCGGTGTTGCAGACCGTGATCCTGAGGGCGTCCCACGGCAGGAACGTGGGGCGGCTGATGGCTGTGGTCAGTCTCCCGGCGCTGATCGGGCCGATTCTGGGGCCCGTTGCGGGGGCGCTGATCGTCGACCACTTCAGCTGGCGGTGGATCTTCTACGTCAATCTGCCCGTCTGCGTGCTCGCGCTGGCCCTCGCCTGGCGTACGGTGCCTCGTCAAGAAGCGTCCCCCGCGCACGCGTTGGACGTCACCGGCCTGCTGCTGATCTCGCCCGCGCTGGCCGCGCTGGTCTACGGCTTCGCGCAGCAGAGGGCCGCCCTCCCCGTCGGCGCCGTCCTCCTCGCCGCCTTCACCCTGTACGCCCTGCGCCGCGGCCAACCCCTCGTGGATCTCCGGCTGTTGCGCAACCGTACGCTCGCGGTGTCGGCGACGCTGATGTTCCTGAACGGGCTGACCGCTGCTGCTGGTGCCGCAGGGCGTCGGGAGCCTCCTCGCACGGGTCACCGGCCCGCTCCCGGACCGCGTGGGCCCCGCACGCCAGCACGATCGTCCGCACAGTCCAGCAATTCGGCGGCTCATTCGGCACGGCGGGGATTCACGGTGTTCGCGTGCCTGGTGAGTCTGCTGTATCCAGGAGTAAAGAAAAACATTTAAAAGAAATGCCAAAGGGGCGGCAGGACCACGAGTCCCACCGCCCCTCAGCACACACCCGACGAACTACCGGGACTGCTGAGCCGGCACCCCACGGGAGATCGGCTCGTCGTCCGTCACCGGCGCACTCGCCGCCGCGACAGCCGCACCCGTCAGCGTCGCCAGCATCTCGCGGACGTTCGTCAGCTGAGCGTTGATCGAGTCGCGGCGGTTGGTGAGCGCCGCCAGCTCGCGCTCGGACTCCGAACGGATGCGGTCCGCCTTGGCGTTCGCGTCCGCGACGATGTCCTCGGACTGCCGCTGGGCCGTCTCGACGGTCTGCCGGGCCCGGCGCTCCGCGTCGGTGCGCAGCTTCTCGGCCTCCAGGCGCAGCTGCTCGGCGCGGTGCTCGATCTCGGCGAGGCGCTTCTCGGCCTTCTGCTGACGCGCCGCGAGGTCACGCTCGGACTGCTCACGCCGCTTGGCGAGGTTCGTCTCGAAGTCGGCGGCGGCCTGCGCGGCCTTCGCGCGGGTCTCCTCGAAGAGCGCGTCGGCCTCCTCACGCTTGGACTGCGCGTCCTTCTGCGCCTCGGAACGCAGCTGAGAGGCGTCGGACTTGGCCTTCTCGACGATCCGGACGCCCTCGTCCTCGGACTTGGCCTTGCGCTCCGCGGCGAACGACTCGGCGTCGTTGCGGACCTGCTGGGCCGCCGACTCGGCGAGCTCGCGGTGCTGCTCGGCCGCGCGGCGCGCCTCCTCGCGCAGGTCCTTCGCCTCTTCCTCGGCGAGGCGCAGGATCTTCTCGACGCGCGCGCCGAGACCGGCGTACGACGGCTCGGCGTCGGAGACCTGCGCCTGCGCGTTCTGCGTCTCGAGGTGGAGTTCCTCGATGCGCTTCTCGAGCGCGGTGATCCGGGCCAGAGCGCTGTCACGGTCGGAGACGAGCTTCGAGATGCGTTCGTCCACCTGAGCGCGGTCGTACCCACGCCGCACAAGCTCGAAGCCGTAGGGGGAAGTGTCGCTCATGGGGTTCCTGTCGAATGAGACCGGTGAGGTGATAGGTGGAATCCTAGGGGCCGAAGCGGTGTGTCATCGAGCGGATGCGTGTTTGATCTGGAGAATGACGCCCCTTTCGAGTGGCTGATCGGCCGAAGGCTTGCCAGAGTGCCGGTCGAAGTCCCCGTATTCCCGAAGACTTCAGAACAAAGCCCCCAGATTTCCTCGGAACCTGCACACTCCGCTACCCATCGGCCGACTTGCCACCCGAACGAGGGGACCCTACCGCCGCTCCCGCCTTGACGCCCCCGTCCTTCGCGGACGACGGTGCCTCGAAAGACTCCAACGCCTCAAGGACGTCCTGGACACGGGAGATCTCGGCCTGGATGTCCTCGCGCCGCCGGACCAGCACCTCCAGCTCGCGCTTGCCCTCCTCGACGCTGCGCATCGCCTCGCGGATCGCCTCGGCCTTCAACTCCTCGGCCTCGCGCACCAGCTGAGCCTTCTTCTGCTCGGCCTCCTTGAGCAGGCCCTCGGCCTTCTTGACGGCGGCGATCCGCACCTTGCCCGCCTCGGAGTTGGCCTCCGAGACCAGCTCCTTCGCCTTCGCCTGCGCCTTGTTCAGCTGCTCCTCGGCGGCCGTGATGAGCGCGTCGCACCGGTCGCCGGTCGCCTTCATCGTCTCGGCGGCCTCGCGCCGGGCACGGTCGTGCAACTCTTCGATCTCGGACGTGATGCGGTCGCGCAGCTCCTCCGCCCGCTCCCTTATCGCCGTCGCGTCCCGGCGCGCCCCGACGAGGAGTTCGTCCGCGTCCGTACGGGCCTGCTCCACCCGGGAGTTGCCCTCGACGGTCGCCTCGCCGATCAGCCGCTCGGCCTCGGCGCGCGCGGCCCCGACCATCGAGTCGGCCCGCTCCTCCGCGTCGGCGGTCGTCTTCAGCGCCTGCTCCTGCGCCTCGCTGAGGAGCTTGTCGACCTCGGCGGTCGTCTCCGTGATCAGCGTGTCGACCTGCTCGGCCGCCTCGGAACGCCGCTTGTTGGCCTCCCGGCGCACCTCGTCCAGCGTCCGGTCCGCCTCCTCGCGCGCCGAACTGACGAGCCGCTCCGCCTCCGCCTCCGCCTCGGCCCGCTGCCGCGCCGACTCCGCGCGCATCCGCTCGGCGTGCTGCTGGGCCGAGCCGACCGTCTCCGACGCCTCCGCGCGCATCCGCTCCGCGTCCGCGTGCGCCTCGCCGCGCACCCGGTCCACCTCGGCGGCCGTCTCCATCTGGAGCCGCTCCGCCTCCGCGAGGGTCTCCGACTGGAGCCGCTCGGCCTCGCTGCGCGCCTCGGTGATGAGGGTGTCGGCCTGCGTCGCCGCGTCCGACCGGATGCGGTTCGCGTCCTCCCGGGCCTCCGCCCGGGTCCGGGTCGCGTCCTGGTCGGCCTGCGCGATCGTGTCCGAGGCTTCCGTCCGCACCCGCTGGGCGTGCGCGGAGGTCTCCGTACGCAGCCGCTCGGCCTCCGCGATGGCGTCGCCGACCGTGCGCTCGGCGAGCGCCTGCGCGGCCTCCGACTCCTCGCGCGACTGCTGCCGTACCCGCGAGGCGTCCTCGGCGGCCCGCTCCCGCTCGGCGTACGCGTCGGCGCGGACCCGGTCCGCCTCCTCCTCGGCCTCCCGGCGGGTACGGTCCGCCGCGTGCTCGGCGGCCGACCGCAGGCCGGTGATCTCCTCCTGCGCCTGCTCGTGGAGCCCCGCGACCGAGTCGCGGACCTGCTGGGCGTGCTGCTCGGCGGCGGCGACCATCTCCGACGCCCGCCGGTCCGCCTCCTCGACCAGCCGGACGGCCTCGGCCTGCGCCTCCTCGACGCGCTTGCGCGCCGACGCGAGGAGCTCCTCGCTCTGCTCGCGGGCCCGCTCCCGCTCCTGGTCGGCCTCCGCACGCGCCGCGCCGAGCGTCTCCTCGGCCTCGCGCCGGCGCCGTACGGCCTCGTCCTGCGCGGCGGCGAGCGCGTCCGACGCCTCCTCGGCGAGCCGCTCGGCGGCGGCCTGCGCCTCCGCGCGCACCCGGTTCGCGGTGTCCTGCGCCTCCTGCTTGAGCCGCTCCGCCTCCGCAGCGGCCTCCGAGCGCAGCCGTACGGCGATGGACTCGCCCTCGGCGCGGGAGGCCGACGCGTCGGCGGCGGCCTCGGTCCGCAGCCGGTCCGCCTCGTCGGCGGCCTGCTGCTGGAGCGCCCGGATGCGCTCGGCGGACTCCGCGCGCAGCCGGTCGGTCTCCTCGGCGGTCTCGCGGCGGATCCGCGCCGCCTCCTCGCGGGCCTCCGTGAGGGCCTGCTCGGCGGAGGCGAGCCGGGTCTCCGCCTCGGCGTGCAGCCGGGTCAGCTCCTCGGCCGCCTCGGCCTGCCGGGCCGCTATGGCGCGCTCGGCCTCCTCGCGCGTCTCGCGCGCCGCGTCCTGGGCGTTCGCGGTGATCGTCTCCGCGAGCCCGACCGCCTCGTCGCGCTGGCGCTCGGCCTCCGCGCGGGTGCGCTCAAGCGTTTCCTCAGCCTGCCGGCGCAGCGACGTCGCCCGCTCGATGGCCTCGGTGCGGACCTTCTCGCTGTCCGCCGTCGCCTTCTGGCGCAGCTCGTCCGCGTCCGCCTTCGCCTTGGACAGCAGCTCCTCGGCGCTCTTGGCGGCCTCCTCGATCTGCTGGACGGCCTCCTTGCGGGCCTCCGCGCGGATCTTCTCGCCCTCGGCGACCGCCTCGGACCTGAGCTGCTCGGCCTCGCCGCGCAGCCGCCGCGCCTCCTCCTGGAGCTCGACGGTCTTGGCGCGGTACTCCTTCGTGTCGTCCTTCGCGGACCCCTTGAGCTGCTCGGCGATGTCGTGCGCCTCGGCGCGCAGCCGGTCCGCCTCCGCCTCGGCCTCGCTGCGGACCCGCTCGGCCTCCTCGGCTGCGGCCGTGATCGTCCCGCGCGCCTCTTCCTGCGCCTTGTTGAGGACGTCCTCGGCCGTCTTCGCGGCCTTCGACAGCTGGGTCGCCGACTCCTCGGCGGTGATCGTGCGGGCCTTCTCGGCGGCCTCGGCGACGAGCTTCTCCGCCTCGGCGCGGGCGTCCGCGACGACCTGCTCGGCCTCCGACTTCGTCGCCTCGGCCTCTTTGGTGGCCTCGCTGACCAGCCGCGCCACCTGCTCCTTCGCGGTGCGCGTGCGCTGCTCGTTCGCCGACTCGGCGCTGGAGAGGGCCTTCTCGGCGGCCGACTGCGCCTCGGAGAGCACCTTCTCCGCCTCGGCCTGCGCCTTGCGCAACGCCTCCTCGGCGTCCGCCATCCGCTGCTCGGCCGCCCGCGACAGCTCGCTCGCCTGCCGCCGCGCCGCGTCCGACTCCGACGCCGTCGACGTACGCAGCTGCTCCGCGTGGTCCGTGGCCTCCTGGGCCTGCGCGCCCGCCGCGTTCAGCAGGCGCTCCGCGTCCGCGCGGGCCCGCAGCAGGATCTGCTCGGCCTCGGTGCGCGCCGCCTCCGCGTCGCTGGTCAGGCGCTGGCGGGCCTCGTTCGTCAGGCGCTCCGCCTCGGCGCGGGCCGTCGCGAGGGCCTGCTCGGCCTCGGCGCGCGACTCGTCCATCAGCCGGCGGGCCTGCGCCTCCGAGCGGGCGCGGAGCTGCTCGGCCCACGCCACGTTCTCGTTCACGTGCGACTCGACGGTCTGGCGGCGCTCCGCCAGCTCCTGGTCGAGCTGCTGGCGCCGGGTGACCGCCTCCTGGTGCAGCTCCGCCTGGAGCCGGGCCGCCTGCTCCGCGTGCTCCTGGAGGATGCGCTGGGTCTGCGCCCGGGCCTGGCTCAGCTCGCGCTCGGCGTCCTGGCGCAACTGGTCGGCCTGCATCTGCGCGTTCCGCAGCAGCTGCTCGGCCTGGTAGTTGAGGTCGCCGCCGTCGAAGGCGGGCCGGGTCATGATGGTGCGCCGCGCCTCGTGCAGCTTGGCGCGCAGCACCTCGACCTGGTAGCCGAGGTCCTCGGCGTGCTGGATCGCCTTTTCCCGCTCGGTCTTCAGCCGTTTCATCTCGGCTTCGAACCGAGTGAGGTGGTCGACGTCAGCCGCCGGCTCTCGCTCCTGGCTCTCGTAGCCCCGCACTGCGCGGTCCCATCCGTCCCCTGGTCGCAAGCTTCTCCAACGAGCTCCCGTCCATCCGCCGGACGGGGCCCCCGGGGAATGGTGTCAGATCATCGGCGGACCACGGGCCGCGCCCGCCACCCGCACCCCCGAAACCCGGACCCCGGCATAGCGGTTGCACCGCCCTGCGGCGGGCAACCGCCCCCAACCCTACCGGCCCTTATGTACGTGGGTCAGTGCTCGTCGGACTCAACAGGCGCCGAAGTGACCAGTTCTGTGAGGACACCGTGGCAATCCTTGGGGTGCAGAAAGGTGATCCGTGACCCCATGGAACCGCGCCGCGGCTCTTCGTAGAGGACCCGTACGCCCTTGTCGCGGATGGCCTCCGCGTCGGTGTCGACGTCCGCCGTGCCGAAGGCGATGTGGTGGACGCCCTCGCCGTTCTTGTCGAGCCACTTGGCGACCGTGGAATCGGGGCGGACCGGCTCCAGGAGTTGCAGATACGAGGCTCCGCCGTCCGACGTATCGTTGATCTTGAGCATGGCCTCGCGCACGCCCTGCTCCTCGTTGACCTCGGTGTGGAAGACCTCGAAACCGTAGGTCGCGCGGTAGAACTCGACGGTCGCGTCGAGGTCGTGACAGGCGATCCCGATGTGGTCGATTCGCGTCAGCATGGGTTCAGTGGAGCGCTGAAAGGGTGGTTGTGCAACGTGCGGGCGATCACATCGACGGCCGGGTGACGCAGTGACCTACTCCTCAGTACTTTGTGAGTAAACCCTCGTTCACTTCCTCGGGCCCGTGCAGGGCCGGTAAGGGGATCGCAGCTCATGACCACATCGGTGATCGTCGCAGGTGCGCGCACTCCCATGGGACGCCTCCTCGGCTCCCTCAAGTCGTTCTCCGGGGCCGACCTCGGCGGCTTCGCGATCAAGGCCGCGCTCGACCGGGCCGGGATCTCCGGCGACCAGGTCCAGTACGTGATCATGGGCCAGGTCCTCCAGGCCGGCGCCGGGCAGATCCCGGCCCGCCAGGCCGCCGTCAAGGCCGGCATCCCGATGAACGTCCCGGCCCTCACGGTCAACAAGGTCTGCCTGTCGGGCCTCGACGCGATCGCCCTGGCCGACCAGCTCATCCGCGCCGGCGAGTTCGACGTCGTCGTCGCCGGCGGCCAGGAGTCCATGACCAACGCGCCCCACCTGCTGCCCAAGTCCCGCGAGGGGTACAAGTACGGCGCCATCGAGATGCTCGACGCGATGGCCCACGACGGGCTCACCGACGCCTTCGAGGGCATCGCGATGGGGGAGTCCACGGAGAAGCACAACACCCGGCTGGGGCTGAACCGGGAGGAGCAGGACTCCGTCGCCGCGCTCTCCCACCAGCGGGCCGCCGCCGCGCAGAAGAACGGGCTCTTCGAGGCCGAGATCACGCCCGTCGAGATCCCGCAGCGCAAGGGCGACCCGATCCTGTTCAGCCAGGACGAGGGCATCCGTGCCGAGACGACCGCCGAGTCCCTCGGCAAGCTGCGTCCGGCGTTCACGAAGGACGGCACGATCACCGCCGGGTCCGCCTCGCAGATCTCCGACGGTGCCGCCGCCGTCGTCGTCATGAGCAAGGCGAAGGCCGAGGAGCTGGGCCTCGACTGGATCGCCGAGATCGGGGCACACGGGAACGTCGCGGGCCCCGACAACTCGCTCCAGTCGCAGCCGTCCAACGCGATCCTGCACGCGCTCGGCAAGGAGGGGCTGACGGTGGACGCCCTCGACCTCATCGAGATCAACGAGGCGTTCGCCGCCGTCGCCGTGCAGTCCATGAAGGACCTCGGGGTGTCGCCGGAAAAGGTGAACGTCAACGGCGGCGCGATCGC
>NZ_LIRL01000230.1 GCF_001419795.1 Streptomyces niveiscabiei | reverse complement strand
CCGACCTCGCCGACCGCGACGCCGACCAGGTACGCAACCGTATGGCCTCGCTCCAGCGCGGCTGGCAGCGCGGGCGCGAGGAGAACGCCGAGGGCGACGACGCCCACGGCACAGCACCACGAGGAACGACTAAGGGGGACGGTCGATGACCGCACCGAAGACGAGCGGCCACACGCCCGAGCAGCGCGAGCTGAACTGGCTCCTCGACGAGCTCGTCGGCCGCGTCGCCAGCATCCGCAAGGCCGTCGTGCTCTCCGGGGACGGCCTGCCCACCGGGGTCTCCCAGGACCTCACCCGGGAGGACAGCGAGCACCTCGCCGCCGTCGCCTCCGGCTTCCACAGCCTCGCCAAGGGCGTCGGCCGGCACTTCGACGCGGGCAGCGTCCGCCAGACCCTCGTCGAGCTGGACGACGCGTTCCTGTTCGTCACCGCCGCCGGCGACGGCAGCTGCCTCGCCGTCCTCGCGGACGCGGACTCCGACGTCGGCCAGGTCGCGTACGAGATGACCCTGCTGGTCAAGCGGGTCGGCGTGCACCTGGGGACCGCGCCGCGCACCGACCTGCCGTCCGGCGGGCCTGTGGGATGACATGAGCACAGACGGTCAGGGAACGAAGCACTGGTTCGACGACGAGGCGGGTCCCGTCGTCCGCCCGTACGCCATGACGCGCGGGCGCACCACCGGCACGGGGCACCACCGCCTCGACCTCATCGCCGTGGTCGTCGCCGAACCCGACGCGGGCGACCCGGAGGACGACCACACGCTCTCCCCGGAGCACGTGGACATCGTCGGCCTGTGCCGCGTCGCCCCGCAGTCGGTCGCGGAACTCGCCGCCGAACTCGACCTGCCGATCGGCGTGGTCCGGGTGCTCATCGGGGACCTCGTGGACAAGAAGTTCGTCCACGTGAACCGTCCGGTGCCGCCCGCGGAGCTGCCGGACGAGAGCATTCTCCGCGACGTGATCACCGGCCTGCGGGCGCTGTGAACCGTGCGGGAACAACGGGGTGAGGACGTGAGCAGGCAGTCGCCGACGGACC
This sequence comes from Streptomyces niveiscabiei, assembly GCF_001419795.1. Classification (GTDB taxonomy): domain Bacteria; phylum Actinomycetota; class Actinomycetes; order Streptomycetales; family Streptomycetaceae; genus Streptomyces; species Streptomyces niveiscabiei. The sequence continues at coordinate 14,527 of NZ_LIRL01000230.1, read as the reverse complement.
GGGGGAGCGGCGCGCCCGCCCTGGCCCCGCGCCGCCCGCACGACTGCCCACCGCCCCGTGAGCCGCTGTCGGAGCACCCCTGGAGGTCCTCCGGCACGGCGGCCCCCGCGCGCGTGCGCCCGACACCGCCGTACGACACCCTCCCGGCCGCCTCCGGGATTCCCCGCCCGTTACGGGTCCCCCCTTCTCCACGACTCCTGTACGGTTCCGGAACCGCCCTCCCGCGCGCGTGCGTCGTACAGACGCGGCGCAGGCCGCCCGGCGCAGCCGTCCCCGGATCCCCGCGACGGCCCTCGGCCGGTCCGCGAACCCCTTCGGCACGGTCGTCGGACCCGGCGGCAGCGAGAGACCCGGCGGCGCGGGCCACGGCCGACCGCCTTCCCCCAATCCCAGCAAGCACCAGCAAGCAGGAGAAGTGAACGATGATCTTCGGGCGTTCTGAGCGCGGGAAGCCGCCGGTCGAGCCCGTCACGCTCAAGATCCTGGTCGCCGGCGGCTTCGGCGTCGGCAAGACCACCCTCGTCGGCGCGGTCAGCGAGATCAGGCCGCTGCGCACCGAGGAGATCCTCACCGAGGCCGGCCGCCCGGTCGACGACACCACCGGGGTGGAGAGCAAGCACACCACCACCGTCGCCATGGACTTCGGGCGCATCACCCTGCGCGAGGACCTCACCCTGTACCTGTTCGGGACGCCCGGGCAGGAGCGGTTCTGGTTCATGTGGGACGAGCTGACCGAGGGCGCGCTGGGCGCGGTGGTCCTCGCGGACACCCGCCGCCTGGAGGACTGCTTCGCCGCCGTCGACTACTTCGAACGGCGCTCCATACCGTTCATCATCGGCGTCAACTGCTTCGAGGGCGCGGCCCGTTACCCGGTCGAGGCGGTCCGCCAGGCGCTCGACCTGGACGACAGCATCCCGGTCCTCCTGTGCGACGCGCGCGACCGGCGCTCCGTCAAGGACATCCTCGTCGGCGTCGTCCAGCACGCGATGGACTTCGGCACGCGCCGCCGGCACACCGTCGGGACCTGAGCCGTGCGGCCCTGAGCGGCCCGTACCCCCGCCGACCGGGGTACGGGCCGCGGTTCATGAGGGGGTGTCACTCCTCCAGCCAGCCGAGGCTCCGGTCCACCGCGCGGCGCCAGTTGCGGTACTCACGCGCGCGTACGGACGCGTCCATGGCCGGCGTCCAGCGCGCGTCCTCGCGCCAGTGCGCGCGCAGTTCGTCGAGCCCGTCCCAGACGCCGGTGGCCAGGCCGGCCGCGTACGCCGCTCCCAGGCACGTCGTCTCCGGCACGCGCGGGCGGATCACCGGGACGTCCAGGACGTCCGCCTGGTGCTGCATCAGCAGGTCGTTGCGGGTCATCCCGCCGTCCACCTTCAGGGACGTGAGGGCGACCCCGGAGTCCTGCCGCATGGCGTCCACGACCTCCCGCGTCTGCCAGCTCGTCGCCTCCAGCACCGCGCGCGCGAGGTGCGCCTTCGTGACGTACCGGGTCAGACCGGTGACGACCCCGCGCGCGTCGGAGCGCCAGTACGGCGCGAACAGCCCAGAGAAGGCGGGGACGACGTAGGCGCCGCCGTTGTCCTCGACGCTCGCGGCCAGCGGCTCGATCTCGTCGGCGCTGCGGATGATGCCGAGCTGGTCGCGGAACCATTGGACGAGCGCGCCCGTTATGGCTATCGAGCCCTCCAGGCAGTACACCGGGGCCTCGCCGCCGATCTTGTAGCCCAGCGTCGTCAGCAGCCCGTGCTTCGACGGCACCGGCCGGTTGCCGGTGTTGAGCAGCAGGAAGCTCCCGGTGCCGTAGGTGTTCTTCGCGTCGCCCGCCGCGTAGCACGCCTGCCCGAAGACGGCCGCGTGCTGGTCGCCGAGCGCGGACGCGACCGGTACGCCCGCCAGCTGGCCCACGGCGGTGCCGTACACCTCGGCCGAGGAGCGGATCTCGGGGAGCACGGCCTCGGGGATGTCCATCGCGGCCAGCACGGCGGGGTCCCACTGGAGGGTCTCCAGGTTCATCAGCATCGTGCGGCCGGCGTTGGTGACGTCGGTGACGTGCCGGCCGCCGTCGGGCCCGCCGGTGAGGTTCCAGATCAGCCAGGAGTCGATCGTCCCGAAGGCGATCTCGCCGCGTTCGGCGCGGGCGCGCAGTCCGGGGACGTGCTCCAGGAGCCAGGCGACCTTGGGGCCGGAGAAGTAGCTCGCGAGCGGCAGTCCGGTGCGGTCACGGAAACGATCCTGCCCGTCCGCGCCACCGAGCTGCGCACAGAGTTCGGCGGTGCGGGTGTCCTGCCAGACGATCGCGTTGTGAACGGGTTTGCCCGTTCCTCGATCCCACAGGACCGTCGTCTCGCGCTGGTTCGTGATCCCGAGGGCCGCGATCCGGTCGGCCCGCAGTCCCGCCTTGGCGAGCGCCCCGGCGACCACCGCCTGGGTCCGCGCCCAGATCTCGGTCGCGTCGTGCTCCACCCAGCCGGGCTTCGGGAAGATCTGCCGGTGCTCGCGCTGGTCCACGGCGACGATCGCGCCGTCGTGGTCGAAGACGATGCAGCGGCTGGACGTGGTGCCCTGGTCGATCGCGGCGACGTACCGCTCCGTCATGGCTGCCTCCTCAGGGGGCCGCGTTGCGGACGATCCCGGCGGACACCGCGCGGGCGACCGGCGCACGCGCGTGACTCCCGCCGGAGGCATGCAGGGAGGACGGCGCCTCGCCGCGTCGGACGGCGTCCCGCGCGCCGGTCCCCGGCGTCACCCTCGTACCGAAGGCCTCTCCGTTGCTCATGGCGTCTCCCGGGCCCGGTGCTCCGGCCTGGACAGGGTTCCCGCGTCCCGCCCGGCCTCCGTGACGAGCGTGCCGTCGCATCGGGGGAGTGCGGACAGCGCCCACACGGCGGCATGCCGGGATACGCCGAGAATGTACGGCGATGTCACCCGACACCGGGAAGTTTTCACCGCCCCTGAGGGACCGTCAAGAAGGCGGGCACGGGATGTGTACGAGGCCGGCACGGGCGTCTCGCGCGGGCACCGCGGAGGCGTGACGCGGGCCGGAGGCTCGGGGAGGCGCGGGGGCTGCGGGTCCGCTCCCCGGCCTCGGCCCACCCTGCGCTCCGCCTTCACGGGAGCCGGACCGCTGCGTAGCGCGGACCGGGCGAACCCCGCCCGCCTCCTCGGCCCCGTCCGGCCCTGTGGAGCGCCTTGGCGGCCTTCCTGGGCGCTGCTGGGCAGGCGGCGGCACTTCCGGGTGCTCGGTGACGCTGTCAGTCCCGCACAGGGACGCTCCGGGCCTGCGTGGGACTGTGGAGAGCGGCAGGGGGCGTCGAGAGAGGTTCACGCGTGTTTCCGGCCGCCCTGCGCCCCCTCGGCGGGGGTCCGTTCACCGCACCGCGACCACCGCCGACCCGTGCCCGAACAGCCCTTGGTTCGTGGCGATCCCCACGCGCGCGCCTGCCACCTGCCGCTTGCCGGCCTCCCCGCGCAACTGCCAGGTCAGCTCGCACACCTGGGCTATGGCCTGCGCCGGGACCGCCTCCCCGAAGGAGGCCAGCCCGCCGCTGACGTTCACCGGGGTCCGGCCGCCGAGTGCTGTCTCCCCGGCCTGCAACAGCTTGGCGCCCTCGCCCTCGCCGCACAGTGCGAGGTCCTCGTACCACTGGAGCTCCAGGGCCGTCGACAGGTCGTACACCTCCGCGAGCGACAGGTCCTCGGGGCCGATGCCGGCCTCCTCGTACGCGGCCCGCGTGATGGACGCCCGCAGCGTCTCCCCGTACGGTTCGGCGCCCGTCGCGGAGTCGGTGGCGATGTCCGGGAGGTCCAGCACCCGGGTGGGGTAGCGGGGCGTCACCGTCGACACCGCGCGGATGCGCACCGGCCTGCGGCTGCTGTGCCGGCGCGCGAACTCCGTCCCGGCCAGCACCAGGGCCGCCCCGCCGTCGGAGGTCGCGCAGATGTCCAGCAGCCGCAGCGGATCGGCGACGACGGGGGAGGCGTCGACCTCCTCGGGGGTGACCCGCGCGCGGTAGCGGGCGTTCGGGTTGAGCGCCCCGAGGGCCGCGTTCTTCACCTTGACCCGGGTGAAATCCTCCAGCGTGTCGCCGTACACGGCCATGCGCCTGCGCGCGTACAGGCCGAAGTAGGCCGGGTTCGTCGCTCCGAGGAGCCGGAAGCGCAGCCAGTCCGGGTCGTCGGGGCGGTCGCCCCCGGCGGGGCGGAAGAACCCCTTGGGCGCGGCGTCGGCGCCCACCACCAGCACGACGCGGGAGAGCCCGGCGAGGATGCGCGCCCGCGCCACGTCGATGGCCTGCGCCCCGGACGCGCACGCCGCGTACACGCTCGTCACGCGCGCGCCCTGCCAGCCCAGCGCCCGCGCGAACGTCGCCCCCGCGACGAACCCCGGATAGCCGCCGCGCACCGTGTCCGCGCCGACGACCGCGTCCACGTCCCGCCAGTCGAGCCCCGCGTCGGCGAGCGCCGCCCGCGCGGCCGTCACGCCGTACTCCGTGAAGCCGCGCCCCCACTTGCCCCAGGGGTGCATGCCCGCGCCGAGCACGGTCACCTCCGCCGTCATGACTCCACCTCCACCGGCCGCCAGTTCCACGTCGTCCACACCGTCCCGGGTTCTTCGCTCAGCACCCCCGCCACCGCCTCGACCTCCATGCCCACCGCCAGCTCACCGACCCCCACCCCGGGCGCCGCCTGCCCCAGCACCACCATCCGCTCCGCCGCCAGCTCTACCGCGACCAACGCGTACGGCTCCCACGGAAGTTCCCGGTCGCTCACGTAGGGTGACGGCGGCCGGTAGCGGCAGTCGGTGTACGACCAGACCCGGCCGCGCCGCGAGAGGGGCACCTCGGTCAGCTCGCCGCCCGCGCAGCCGGGGTTGCGGCAGTGCACGTCCTCCCGGGGGAAGAACACCGACGTGCACGCGCCGCAGCGCGTCCCGAGCAGCCTGAAGTCGTCCCCGTCCCCGGTGAACCAGCCGTCCACCACGGGCCTGCGCACGCGTGTCACGCGACCTCCCCGCACCACGATCTGACGGAACGTCAGGAGTCTGTCACGGCCGCCCGCAAATGGGCAGGGCCCGGCGGGGGAAGTGTGCACGGCATGAGACGACCCTTCCGAGCAGCCCTCACCGCGCTCGCCGCCCTGCTCGCCACGGCCCTCGCCCCCGCCCCGGCCTCGGCCCGCACCGAGCCGAAGGCACCCGCCGACTTCGTCGCCCTGCGCTCGGTCGACCCGACGATCCGCCAGGAGATGCGCTACACCACCGTCCACAACTTCGTCGGCGCGCGCGTGGACGGCTACCGCGAACCCCTGTGCATCCTCACCCGCCCCGCCGCCGAGGCCCTCCACCGCGCGCAGGCGCGCCTGCTGCGCAAGGGCTACACCCTCAAGGTCTACGACTGCTACCGCCCGCAGCGCGCGGTCGACCACTTCGTGCGCTGGGCCGAGGACCTCGACGACCAGGCGATGAAGGCCGAGTTCTACCCCGAGGTCGACAAGACCCGCCTCTTCACGGACGGTTACATCGCCGAGAAGTCCGGCCACAGCCGGGGCTCCACCCTGGACGTCACCCTCGTGAAGCTCCCGGCGCTCCCGACCCGCCCCTACGTCCCCGGCGAACCCCTGGTGTCCTGCCACGCGCCCCGATGGGAGCGATTTCCCGACAACTCCGTCGACATGGGGACCGGATTCGACTGTTTCGACACCCTCTCCCACACGCTCGACCCGCGCGTGCGGGGCGTCCAGCGCGCCAACCGGCTGCTCCTGAAGAGCACCCTGGAGAGCCTCGGTTTCGTGAACCTCGCCGAGGAATGGTGGCACTACACCTTCAAGCCGGAGCCCTATCCGGACACGTACTTCGACTTCCCGGTGGCCACCGCGTCGCTCACCAGGGGGGATTGAAACCCGTCGACGAGACGCCCTCCGCGCGATCGGATACAGTCCGCCGCGTGTCACAAACTCAGCACACCACTTCGAACTCCGCACGGGACAGCCACTGTTCGAGCTGCGGAGCCCCCTACGGGGAGGGCGTCACCGGCTGGCCCCGCATCTGCCCGGCCTGCTCCACCGTGCACTACCGCAACCCCCTGCCGGTCGGCATCGCCCTCCAGCCCGTGTACGACACCCTGGGCACCGCCCTGGTCGTCATCCAGCGGACCGTCGAACCCGCGCGCGGGGGCATCGCCCTGCCCGGCGGCTACGTCGACGACCGCGAGGACTGGAAGCACGCCGTCGTCCGCGAGCTCAAGGAGGAGACGGGCATCGACGCGGCGAGCCGCGACGTCCGCCTCGCCGACGCCATGAGCTCCCCCGACGGCCACCTCCTGCTGTTCGGCCTGCTCCCCGAGCGCCCCGCCGACCGCCTGCCGGCGTCCGCCGCCACCGACGAGACGGACGGCTGGCAGCTCCTGCGGCGCCCCGAGGAACTGGCCTTCCCGCTGCACACGATCGCCGTACGGGCCTTCTTCGAGGGCCGCTACATCTGAGCCGTCGGCCCGCCCGGACCCCGCAGCCGCACCGGACAGGACGGTTCGAGCACGCCGTCCTCGTCCTCACGGCTCTCCCGCTCGACGACGACCCGCGGTCCCTCCCAACGGGTGACGTACCACTCGATCTCCGGCTCGTCCCAGCCGTCGCCCGCGTCCCGCACCACCAGGCCGCCGCCCGTCCGCCCCCGGGCGGGCGCCCACACCTCCAGCTCCAGGCCGCCGTCCGCGCCCCGCACCGGAATCACCGAACCCGCGCGCGCGAGCACCGGGATCCGCCCCGCGGGCGCGTCCACCAGGACCTGCCCCGGCCCCTCGTACGCGCGCTCCGTCGCCGTGTCGTACCAGAGCCCCCTCGGCAGCTGCACCGCGCGCCGGTCCACGTCCGGCCCCAGCACCGGGGCGACCAGCAGACAGTCACCCAGCAGGAACGCGTCCTCGCAGTCCCGCAGCGCCCGGTCCTCCGGCGCACCCCACCACAGCGGGCGCGCGTACGGCGCACCGGTACGCCGCGCCAGGTGCGCCAGCGTCACGAAGTACGGCGCCAGGCGCCGCCGCTCCAGCAGCGCCTCGCGCGCGTGCGCCAGCACCTCGGGACCGAACTCCCACGGCTCCCGGCGCCCCGCCCTGATCGCCGCGTGCGTACGGAACAGCGGCAGGTACGCGCCCAGCTGGAACCAGCGCAGGTACAGCTCCGGCGAAGGGCTCCCGTCGAAGCCGCCGATGTCGGGGCCCGAGTACGGGATCCCGCACAGGCCGAGACCGAGCACCAGCGCCAGCGACGCCCGCAGCCCCGGCCAGCCCGTGGAGACGTCCCCCGACCACGTCCCGCCGTACCGTTGCAGGCCCGCCCAGCCGGACCGGGAGAACACGAACGGCCGCTCCTCGGGGGCCAGCGTCCGCAGGCCCTCGTAGCCCGCCCTGGCCATGCACAGCGCGTACACGTTGTGCGCCTCGCGATGGTCGCCGCCGCGCCCCTCCAGGTCGTGCCGCGCCGAACGGGGCAGCGTCGTGTCCCCGAAGGCCGCGAACGACGTCGGCTCGTTCATGTCGTGCCAGAACCCCGAGAACCCCTGCGCCAGCCGCTCCGCGTACAGCTCGCCCCACCAGGCGCGCACCCGCGCGTGCGTGAAGTCCGGGAACACCGACTCCCCGGGCCACACGACACCCCGTACGACCCGCCCGGAGGCGTCCCGCACGAACGCGTCCAGGGCCGCTCCCGCGTCGTACACCTCGTTGCCGGGCTCCGCGCGCACGGCCGGGTCGACGATCGACACCAGCCGCACCCCGTCCCGGCGCAGCTCCTGCGCGAACTGCGAGAGCTTGGGGAACCGCTCCTGGTCGACCGTGAACACCTGATGGGCGTCGAAGTGGTCGATGTCCAGGTGGAGCGCGTCCAGCGGCAGCCCGTGCTCCCGGTAGCCGGCGACGACCCGCCGCACCTCCTGCTCGCTGCCGAAGCCCCAGCGCGCGTGGTGGTACCCGAGCGCCCAGGACGGCGGCAGCGCGGGCGCGCCCGTCAGTGACGCCCAGCCGAGCAGTACGCGCGCGGGCGTGCCGACGACGACCCAGCAGCGCAGCGGCCCGCCCTCCGCCCGCACCTCGCTCGACCCGGCCCGGTCGTGCCCCGAACCGGCCCCCTCCTCGCCCTCCCGGAGCGTCACCGTGCCGTCCCAGGACGTGTCGTGGAACACCAGGTGCGTGCCCGCGTCCGCGACGACCACCTGCACCGGCATCGTCAGGTACAGCGGATCGTCCCCGGGCCCGAACGAGCCGCCCGGGTCGGTGTTCCACAGCCGGTACGTCCCCGCGCGCAGGCGCGGCCCGTCCGCGCGCCCGCCCAGCCCGAAGAACCGGGCGTCCGCCGCCACCTCCGAACGCTGCATCCAGCGCGCGGGCCCCCCGTCCACCGGCTCCCACCAGCGCGGCGGCAGATCGCGCCGCAGCACCACGCCCCCGGGCGTGCACACCTCGATCGCCCCGTGCCGCGACACCGAGACCGTCGCCCGCTCGGCGACCACCCGCCAGCCGCCGTCCTTGTCGGGCTCCAGCACCGCGCGCGGATCGGCCTCGGGCGCCCCCGCGAGCGCGTACGACGGCTCCGGCTCCGCACCGTCCCAGCCCCAGAACACCGCGCCGTTGACCGCGACCATGATCCGCAGCTCGGACCGCTCGAACCGCAGGACGCCCCCGCCGGGCCCCGGCCGAGCCTCCCGCACGGACCCGGGCACCCGCGCCCGCTCCGCGCCCCGGGGCGGCAGCCCGGAGGCGTCCGTACGCCTCCTGCGCCACGCCGCGCGTACGGTGCGCAACTTCTGGGCCGCCCCCACCGAACCGACCACTTTTATCGAACGCACCAGGTCACGACCGTTCATGCTGCTCACCCTGCCATGTGCCGTTCCCCGCGCACGTGCCGTTCAACTTCCGTTCACCCGCGACGGGATCACGACGTCACGACACCGCCGCGGCGGAGCGCACCCTGGTGCAGAAGTCGATCACATGGCATCGTCCGTGTCAGCCGCCGCCCTCACGCGCACCGCCCGGGAGCCGCCCCATGTCGACCCTGAACCCTCGGCCGCTCTGGCAGCCAGACGCCGAGCGTATCGCCCGCGCGAAGGTGACGAAGTTCCAGGCCTGGGCGGCGGGGCAGCACGGCGCGCCCGCCGACGGCGGCTACCCCGCCCTGCACGCCTGGTCGGTCGCCGAACCCGAGGCGTTCTGGACGGCCGTCACCGAGTGGTTCGACGTCCGCTTCTCGACGCCCTACGCGCGCGTGCTGGGCGACCGCTCGATGCCCGGCGCCCAGTGGTTCCCCGGCGCCACCCTCAACTACGCCGAGCACGCCCTGCGCCACGCCGCCACGCGCGCGGACGAACCGGCCCTCCTGCACGTCGACGAGACCCACGAGCCCCGCCCGGTCACCTGGTCCGAGCTGCGCGGCCAGGTCGGCTCCCTCGCCGCCGCCCTGCGCCGCCTCGGAGTACGGCCGGGAGACCGCGTGAGCGGCTATCTCCCGAACGTTCCGCAGGCGGCGGTCGCCCTGCTCGCCACGGCCGCCGTGGGCGCCGTGTGGACCTCCTGCGCCCCCGACTTCGGCGCCCGCAGCGTCCTCGACCGGTTCCAGCAGGTCGAACCGGTCGTCCTGTTCACCGTCGACGGCTACCGCTACGGCGGCAAGGAGCACGACCGCCGCGAGGTCGTCGCGGAACTCCGCCGCGAACTGCCCACTGTGCGCGCGGTCGTCCACATCCCCCTCCTGGGCACCGACACGCCCGAGGGAGCCGTCGACTGGGCGTCCCTCACGGACGGCGACGAGGAACCCGTCTTCGAACAGGTCCCCTTCGACCACCCCCTGTGGGTCCTGTACTCCTCCGGCACGACCGGCCTGCCCAAGGCCATCGTCCAGTCCCAGGGCGGCATCCTCGTCGAGCACCTCAAACAGCTCGGCCTGCACTGCGACCTCGGCCCCGAGGACGTCCTGTTCTGGTTCACGTCCACCGGCTGGATGATGTGGAACTTCCTGGTCTCCGGCCTCCTCACGGGCACGACGGTCGTCCTGTACGACGGCAGCCCCGGGTACCCCGACACGGGCGCGCAGTGGCGCGTCGCCGAACGCACGGGCGCCACCCTCTACGGCACCTCGGCGGCGTACGTGATGGCCTGCCGCAAGGCCGGCGTGCACCCCGCGCGCGACTACGACCTCACGCGCGTGCAGTGCGTCGCCACCACCGGCTCCCCGCTGCCCCCGGACGGCTTCCGCTGGCTGCACGACGAGGTGGGCGCCGACACCTGGATCGCCTCCGTCAGCGGCGGCACCGACGTGTGCTCCTGCTTCGCCGGCGCCGTCCCCACGCTCCCGGTGTACACGGGCGAGCTCCAGGCCCCCGGCCTCGGCACCGACCTCCAGGCGTGGGACCCGCAGGGGCGGCCCGTGATCGACGAGGTCGGCGAACTCGTCGTCACCAACCCCATGCCGTCCATGCCGATCCGCTTCTGGAACGACCCCGACGGCAGCCGCTACCACGACAGCTACTTCGACACCTACCCCGGCGTCTGGCGCCACGGCGACTGGATCACCGTCACCGCGCGCGGGTCGGTGATCATCCACGGCCGCTCCGATTCCACGCTCAACCGGCAGGGCGTACGGATGGGCTCCGCCGACATCTACGAGGTCGTCGAACGCCTCCCCGAGATCAGGGAGTCCCTGGTTATCGGTGTCGAACAGGCCGACGGCGGCTACTGGATGCCGCTCTTCGTGCACCTGACACCCGGCTCCGTCCTCGACGAGGCCCTCCTCGACCGCATCCGCGGCACCATCCGCGAACAGCTCTCCCCGCGCCACGTCCCGGACGAGGTCATCGAGGTCCCCGGCATCCCGCACACCCTCACGGGCAAGCGCATCGAGGTGCCCGTCAAACGCCTCCTCCAGGGCACCCCGCTGGAGAAGGCCGTCAACCCGGGCTCCATCGACAACCTCGACCTGCTGGGCTTCTACGAGGACCTCGCCCGCAAACGGGGCTGAGAACGCCCCTGAGGGCCCCTCTCAGCCCCCGTAGGTCGCCTCGGACTCGCCCAGGACGCCGACGAAGTCCTGGGCCAGCAGCGCCCCGTCAGCGGATTTGAGGTCGGCCACCGAGATCCGTACGCCCGGCCCGGCCGCCAGCCGGAACCGGGCCCCTGCCGCGACCCACCAGCCGCGCGAGCGCAGCCCGTTGACGACCGCCGACTCGTCGCGCACCGGCACCCACACGTTCATCCCGCTCACGCCGTGCGCGGCGATCCCGCGCGCGGACAGCTCCCGCAGCAACACCGTCCTGCGCAGCCCGTACGCCTCGCGCGCACGCGTGACGAGCGCGCGCGTCGCGTCGTCGGTCATCAGGCCGTGCACGGTCTCCTGGAGCAGGTGACTCACCCAGCCCGAGGTCAGCAGCAGCCGCCCGTCGTGCCGGGCCAGCGTCGTCGCGTCACAGGCCGCCGCCGCCCACCTGAGGTCGGTGCCGAGGAACTTGCTCACCGTCCGCACGTGCACCCAGCGCGCGGGCCCGCCGTCGGTGAGCGTCCACAGCGGCGCGCCGGCCACCTCGGAGGCGTGGTCGTTCTCCACGACCAGCACGTCCGGCGCCGTACGCAGCACCCCGGTGAGCGCGTCCCTGCGCGCACGCGTGAAGCACCCGCCGTACGGGTTCTGCGCGCGCGGGCTGCACACCACCGCCCGCACGCCCGCGCGCAACGCCGCCTCCAGCGCCTCGGGCCGCACCCCCTCGTCGTCCACGGCGACGGGCACGACCCGCAGGCCCAGGGCGGCGACCAGGTCCAGGAGGTGGTGGTATCCCGGGTCCTCCATGGCGACGGCGTCGCCGGGGCGCAGCTCCACGGAGAGCAGCCGGGCGATCAGGTCGAGCGCGCCGTGCGCGAACGTCACGTGCTCCACCGGCACACCGTCCGGCGCGAGCCAGCCCTGTACGGCCTCTTCGAGGCGGGCCAGCCGCGGTGTCGAGCGGTGCGAGCGGGCGCCGGGGGAGAGGCGCGAGGGCGGGACCAGACCGGGGAGCAGCGCGGGGTCGGGATGGCCTCCGGCGAGGTCCCGCAGGCCCTCCGGGACCTTCGGCGGGCGGCGCGGCGCCACCGACGGCACCTCCGCCACCACCGTCCCGCCCCGTCCCCGGGTCACGACGATGCCCCGCACGCGGAGCTCCTTGTAGGCGGTGGCGACCGTCCCGGGACTCACCCCGAGGCCGTCCGCGAGCCGCCGTACCGGGGGCAGCGCTGCGCCCGGCCCCAAGGAGCCGTCGGACACGCCCCGTTCCACGGACGCGGCAATCTCCTTGGCCGTCGTCCCCGTGATCGCATATTGTGTTGCCACATTCGACATTATGTATCAATACAAAAAATGACGCAAGGGGGAACCATGGCGCTGACGCGTCGAAAAACCACCGGAGAGCCCCGCATACCCGGCGGACCCGATGGCCGCCGCATGGTCGTCATCGCCCTCGTCGACCGCATCGGCAGCGGCCTGTGGGCCACCGTCTCCGTCCTGTACTTCACCTACGTCGCCCACCTCTCCCTCGCCGAGGTCGGCACCCTCGCCGCCGTCGCCGGAGCCCTCGGCATCGCCGGCGCCCCCAGCGGCGGCCTGCTCGCCGACCGCTTCCCGCTCACCCGGGTCCTCGTCGCCGTCCAACTCCTGCGCGCCATAGCCTCCTTCGGCCTCCTCGTCACCGACCGGTTCGCCCTCCTCCTCGCCCTCACCGCACTCGGCGGCTTCGGCGACCGCGCGAGCAGCGTCCTCACCAAGCTCTACGCCACCCGCGTCGCCGGCCCCGACCGCGTCCGCTACCAGGCCGTCCAACGCACCGTCGCCAACGCGGGCTGGGCCATCGGCGGCCTCGTGGCAGCGCTGGGCCTCGCCCTCGGCGGCACCGCCGCCTACCGCTGGCTCCTCCTCGGCGACGCCCTCTCCTTCACCGCCGTCGCCCTGCTCACCCTGCGCTGCGGCGAACCCCCCTCACCCGCCCGCACCGTCGCCGACTCCGACACCCCGGCGCAGGCGGCCCGGCCCCGAGGCCCCTGGCGCGACCGCACCTACCTCGCCTACGTCGCCACCGAAGCCGTCCTCTTCCTCGACGACGCCGTCTTCAAGGTCGGCCTCCCGCTGTGGATCGTCCACCTCGACACCGCGCCCCACGGCCTCGCACCCCTGCTCATGGTCCTCAACAACCTCCTCGTCGTGGCCCTCCAGGTCCCCATGGCCCGCTTCGGCGCGACCACCGCCGCCGCCCGCGGCCTCCTCCTCCCGCTCTCGGCCGCCTTCGCCGCGGGCGGCGCCGCCATGGCCCTGGCCGCGACCGGCGGCGCCGTCACCGCGACCCTGCTCCTCACCGCCGCGGCCACCGCCTTCACCCTCGCCGAGATCCTCCACGCCACCGTCTCCTGGGAACTCTCCGTCGCCCTCGCCCCCGACACCGCCCAGGGCGCCTACCTCGGCGTCCACGGCCTCGCCCAGTCCGCCCAGCGCACCGTCGGACCACTCGCCGTCACCGCCGCCATCGCCACCGGCCCCCTCGGCTGGGCCGCATTCGGCACGGTTATCGCCCTGACCTGCGGAATCCAGCACCGACTCGTACGAGCCAGGCTCGCGCAGACCCCGTTGTCAGTGCCGCCGGTTACTGTGAGTGAGCATTGACCGAACGCTCTGCACACAGGGGGAACACCATGAACCACACCGACCAGCGGACCATGCGCCGGGACCTGCGCCGCGAGATCGCCGGCACCATCGGCCTCCTCACCGACGAACACGACTTCAGCGCCATGCGCCGCTACCGCACCTTCACCTTCGACGACCACACCACCTACCTCCGCCAGGTCGAAGCCGTCCTCAAGACCCGCGCCGCCGAAGGCACCCACACCAGCCTCGCCCTCTTCGACCCCCAGGACTACGCCGACTACTGCGCCGACCACGGCCTCGACCCCGACACCCCGCAGACCCGAGGCCGCTACACGGCCGAACTCGCCGCCACCGGCCCCGTCATCGCCTACGACGGCGGCCCCCTCACCGACCTCGTCCCCACCCTCGTCGACGAAGCCGTCCGCCGCGCCACCTGGGAATACGCCGCGACCCTCCTCGCCCGCCTCGGCGCCTGCGCCTCCTGCGGCGAGGACATCGGCCGCGCCGCCTTCACCCGCGCCTCCGCCCTCCTCACCCGCATCCTCGCCAGCGCACCACCCGGCCACCGCCACCTCGTGTGCAGCGTCTCCACCGCACCCGAAACCCTCATCGCCGTCCTGCACGCCGAATCCGCCCCCGACGGCACCGCCCGGCTCGACGAGACCGAAGCCCTGGAATTCACCACGATCCTCGCCCTCGGCATCGCCACCCACAGCCCCGGCGGACTCGTCCTGCGCGTCACCGCCCCCGGCGCCCGCGACCGCGTCCACGGCTGGCGCCTGCGCGGCGAGGACCTCGAACCCCTCACCGCCGCCGAGGTCTTCGACGCCTACTGCACCGACGCCGAGTCCGGCGACCTGATCTCCCCCGAGTCCGACGT
>NZ_LIRL01000023.1 GCF_001419795.1 Streptomyces niveiscabiei | reverse complement strand
CGTGTACGACAGCCCGTGCCCGAAGGGGAACAGCGGGCGCACGCCCTGCGCGTCGTACCAGCGGTAGCCCGTGTGCACGCCCTCCGAGTACTCGACGACCCCGTCCGCGCCGGGGTAGCGCCGCGCGTCCCCGGCGACGGGGTGGTGCGTGTCGTCGACGGGGAACGACTGGGTGAGCCGCCCGCCCGGGTCGCAGTCCCCGGCGAGGACGGCGGCCGTCGCGGCGGCGCCCTCCTGGCCGGGGTAGTACATCTGGAGCACGGCGCCGGTCCGCTCCAGCCACGGCATGGCCGTCGCGGAGGACGTGTTCAGGACGACGGTCGTACGCGGGTTGGCCTCGGTCACCGCCTCGATCAGGCGCTCCTGGTTGCCGGGGAGGGCGAGGGTCGTGCGGTCGAGGGACTCGGTGGCGTCCTCGTACGCGAACAGGACGACCTGGTCGGCGGCGCGGGCCACGGCCACGGCTTCGGCGACGTCCCGCGCGCGGGTCGCTTCCGTGATGTGCCGGAGGTGGAAGCGCTGTCCGCCCGTGATCTTGAGCGTGTGTTCGCCGGGTGCGAGGTGTCGTGTGGCGCGGCGGACGGTCATGCCGTCGGGGGCGGTGGTCGTGAGGCCGCCGACGAAGTACTCGCTCCAGCCGGGGGCGAGCGGGAAGAGTTCCTCGCCGTCGAGGAGGACTTTCGGCCGTTCGACCGGGGATCCGGTGAAGTGCAGGACGAAGGTGTGCTCGCCCTCGCCGGTGAACACGCCCGACTCGCCGAGCGCCAGGTCCTTCCCGAACAGGTCCTCCCCGAGCGCGTACGTCACCTCCCCCATCCGCCGCCTGATCGCCGCGAGCGGGCTCTGCGCGCCCGCGCTGACGACGTGCGCGCTGCCCCCGCCGCTGACGAAGGGGTAGTCGGCGCTGGCCCCGATCACCGCGACCGACCCGGCGCGCAGGGGCAGGGTCCCGTTCACGTTGCGCAGCAGGGTCGCCCCCGCCTTGGCGACCTCCAGCGCGACGGCCGCGCCCGCATCGGCGTCCCGCGCGGGCCGTACGGCTCCGTCGAAGTGCCCGAACCGCTCCCGTACGGCGAGGATCCGCCGTACCGCCCGGTCGACGTACGCCTCCGGGACCTCCCCGCTGGTGACCGCCGCCTTCAGCGCGGCCCCGAAGTGCGCACCGTCCGGCATCTCCATGTCGAGCCCGGCCCGCAGGGAGGCGGCGGTGCTGTGCGCGGCGTTCCAGTCGGTCATGACCCAGCCGGTGAAGCCCCAGCGGTCGCGCAGGAGGCCGGTGAGGAGGCGCTCGTTCTCGCAGGCGTAGGTGCCGTCGACCTTGTTGTAGGCGCCCATGACACAACCGACGCGGGCGGCGACGGCGGCTTCGAAACCCCGCGACTCGACCTCGTACAGCGTCTGTTCGTCGACCCTGACGTCGACGTTCTCGCGGTCCGCCTCCTGGTTGTTCAGCGCGAAGTGCTTGACCGTGGCGATCAGCCCCTCGCCCTGGATGCCCTCGATCTCGGCGGCGACGAGATCGGCGGCGAGCAGCGGGTCCTCGGTGAACGTCTCGAAGTTCCGGCCCCCGTACGGGGTACGCAGCAGGTTGACCATCGGCGAGAGCAGCACGTCCTGCCCGAGCGCCCGCCCCTCACGCCCGATGACCTGCCCGTACCGGCGCGCGAGGTCCGGATCG
>NZ_LIRL01000229.1 GCF_001419795.1 Streptomyces niveiscabiei | reverse complement strand
GCCGGAGGCAGGGGCATCGGGGCCCGGGGAGGCAGTGATACCGCCTCTGCTGCGGCGTTTGCCGCGAGTAGGTCGCGTAGGGAAACAACCGGCATGGACATGGACGCCTCCAGCGGGTCGGGGGCGAGGGTGGAGGCTACTTAGGTAGACCTAACCACGGGCTGGGTATTATGTGACCACGGCCGATGCGGGGGACGCAATGTTTTGCCGACATCGCGTCGGAACGTTCACACCTGGAGCACACGGTCCAGTTCGGCGCCGGCCCAGCGAGCCCCGAGCCCGCGCAGCGACACGTGGCGGACCTCGTCCGTGGTGTCCCCGACGGCTCGCTGGATCCGGATCACCAGCCGGTCGTCCGTGAGCTCCTCGACCTTCCCCTCCCCCCACTCCACGACGATCACGGAGTCGGGGAGGGAGACGTCGAGGTCGAGGTCCTCCATCTCGTCGAGCCCGCCGCCGAGGCGGTACGCGTCGACGTGGACGAGAGGAGGCCCGGAGCCCAGGGAGGGGTGGACGCGGGCGATGACGAACGTCGGCGAGGTCACCGCCCCCCGTACGCCGAGCCCTTCCCCGAGCCCTCGCGTGAGCGTCGTCTTCCCGGCCCCGAGCTCCCCGTCGAGCATGACGAGATCCCCGGCGCGCAGGATCGAGGCGAGCCGGAGGCCGAGGGCGCGCATCTGCTCGGGGGACGTGACGGTCAGCTCAACCTGGCTGTGCTGTGCTGCTTCCATAGCCGCCAACCGTAGCCCCCGCCGGAAACGCCCCGGCCCGCATGAGCAGGTCGGCGAGCCGGTCGGTGACCACCTCGGGGTGCTCCAGCATCACCAGATGCCCGGCGTCGGGGACGAGCACCAGCTCGGCGTCCGGCAGCAGATCCCCGATGGCCTCGCTGTGCTCGCTGGGCGTCACCAGATCCCCGACCCCGGCGAGCACCAGCACCGGCATCTCCCGGAACCACGCCAGCGCCTCGGTCTTGTCGTGCTCGGTGAACGCCGGATAGAACTCGGCGACGACGTCGATGGTCGTCCCCTCGATCATCCGCTCCGCGAACCGCGCGACGGCGGGATCGACGTCCCGCGAGGAGAACGAGTACCGCTTGATGATCCCGGCGAAGATCTCGGCGGTGGCCCGCCGCCCCTTCTCGACGAGCGCGGCCTGCTGCCCGAGCACCTTCAGGACCCCCGGCAGCACCCGCCGCACGGCGTTGACCCCGGCGGCCGGCAGCCCGTAGTTGACCTCCCCGAGCCGCCCGGAGGACGTCCCGACGAAGGCGGTCGCGACGACCCGCTCCCGGACGAATTCGGGGTACTGACCGGCGAGCGCCATGACGGTCATCCCGCCCATGGAGTGCCCCACGAGCACGACGGGCCCCTCGGGCACCGCCGCGTCGATGACGGCCTTCAGATCCCGCCCCAGCTGATCGATGCTGACCGGCACCCCGTCCTTGAGCTGCGCGACCCCGTGCCCCGACCGCCCATGACTGCGCTGATCCCAGTGCACGGTCCGGACGACCCCCCGCAGCGCCGCCCGCTGGAAGTGCCACGAGTCCTGGGTCAGGCAGTACCCGTGACTGAACACGACGGTCACCGGAGCCGGCGCCTTGCGCCCGAACAGGCGCCGCCGCCGGGGCGCGGACCCGCCCTCGGGCTCGACGTCGTCGACCTCGTAGTACAGCTCGGTGCCGTCGTCGGCGTACGCCTTGCCGGGCGTACCGCGCAGCGCGCCGTACGGGCCGGCCGCGTCCAGCGCGAGCCGCGCCTTCTTGCGCATCCCGCGCCCGACGGTCATCCGCTCCAGGGCGACCCCCGCGGCGGCGCCCGCCGCGATCACCCCTATCGCCGCGCCCGCGATGCCGGTCGCGCGGCGCCAGTTGCCCGCGGCGTCCCCCGTGGCGGAGACGATCGCCTCCACACCGCTCTCGCTCACGTACCGCTCCTCTCCACCGAGTGACTACCCATTCACATAGACGCGGGGAACCCGCGCGGAGATCCGGGTCACGATCTCGTACCCGATGGTCCCCGCGGCCTGCGCCCAGTCCTCGGCGGTCGGTTCCCCACGATCACCCGGTCCGAACAGGATCGCCTCCGCACCGGCCCCGACCTCGTCACCTCCGAGGTCCACCACGAACTGGTCCATCGCGATCCGCCCGGCCGTCGTACGCCACTTCCCGCCGATCAGCACCGGCCCGGAGCCCGAGGCGTGCCGGGGGACGCCGTCGCCGTAGCCCAGCGGGACCAGCGCGAGGGTCGTCTCGCCGGGGGTGACGTAGTGGTGGCCGTAGCTGACGCCGTGCCCGCCGGGTACGTGCTTGACCAGCGCGACCGGCGCCGTGAGCGTCATCGCCGGGCGCAGGCCCAGATCGGCGGGGGCGCCGAGGTCGGGGCTCGGGGAGAGGCCGTACATCGCGACGCCCGGCCGGACGAGGTCGTAGTGCGCCTCGGGGAGGGTGAGCGTGGCGGGCGAGTTCGCGATGTGCCGGACCTCGGGGCGGACACCCTGCGCCTGCGCGTACGCCGTCATCTCGCGGAAACGGTCCAGCTGGGCCCGCGTCGAGGGGTGCCCGGGTTCGTCCGCGCACGCGAGGTGCGACCAGATGCCCACGATCCGTACGGCGCCGGCGCGCTCGGCGTCCAGGGCGTGGCGTACGAGGTCGGACCAGTCGGCGGGCTGACTGCCGCCGCGGCCCAGGCCGGTGTCGGCCTTGAGGTGGACGCGGGCTGTACGTTTTGTTGCTTTCGCGGCATTGGTGACTTCTCGCAGCGCCCACAGCGCGCTCACCGACACGTCGATGCCGGCCTCGATCGCCTCACGCCAGGGGGCTCCCGGCGTCCAGAGCCAGCACATGATCCGTACGTCGTCGGGGAGACCGGCGTTCGCTTTGAGGGCCAGCGCCTCCTCCGGCGTCGCCGTCCCCACCCACGTCGCGCCCGCCTCCACCGCCGCGCGGGCGCACGGGATCGCGCCATGGCCGTACCCGTCGGCCTTCACGACCGCCATGAAGGCCGCGCCGGGTGCCTTCGACCGCAGCGCGCGCACGTTCGCCCGCAGCGCCGCCAGGTCGATCACCGCCCTGGGGCGCGCCCGTTCCGTCTCTCTCATCGCCCCCAGTCTCTCAGAGCCGCCTCTTCCCCCAGACGTACACCCGGTCGCCCTTCTTCAGCACACCCCAGAGCTTGCGGGCGTCCGGGACGGTGAGATTGACGCAGCCCATCGAGCCGACGGTCGTGTGAATACTCCCGTACACCGCGTGGAATGCCTGGCCGCCGCTGAAGAACTGCGCATACGGCATCGGGGTGTTGTACAGCGTCGAGACGTGATTCTTGTGCCGCCAGTAGATCTTGAACCATCCGGTGCGGGTGGGGTGGGCTTTCCGGCCGCTCCGCATGGAAACAGGGCCGAACACGACCTTATTGCCCTTCTGCACCCAAGTGATCTGCCGCGTGAGATCCACACACGCGACACGGTATTTCCTCACCGGGCACTTCTTCGCGGCATTCGGCTTCTTCTTGGCGGAGAGGAATTGCATCCGCTTCCAGGTGACCGGCCCCGCGAATCCGATAGCGGGCTTGATCTTCTGCTTCTTCTGGAACGCCTTGATCGCCTTGCAGTCCTTCGCGGACTGCTTTCCGTCCACTTTCAGCTTCAGCCATCGCTCGACCTGCCGCTGATAGGGCCCGGTCTTCTTGGTGCAGCTGATACGGGCGACGGCTTCGCCGAGGGGTACGTATTCGACGAGGGCGTAGGCGTTGGGGGCGGCGTCCGGGGGCTCGACGGCGTCTTCCTCAACGCCGGGTTCGTAGATCTTCGGCGCCAGCACCTGATCCGGCGTGTCGACCAGCGCGGTCTGCTTCACGCCGGGCACGAGGTCTTCCTCCGGCACGGGGGCAGCGCTGGCAGCGGTCCCGGGCAGCAACACGACGCCGGCCAGCATCAGGGCGAGGGGTGTACGTCTGCTCATCATGCGATCAGACGTAACGCCCCGGGCGCCGCGAGCGGTGTAGGGCTCGCGGTGGGGTCACCCGGAACGCGGAGCGCGGCGGCGCGCTACGGGGGGTCCGGGCCTTGGTCCATCAGGGTCGGTACGGCCGTGTCCCGGTGACCCGTCGCGTCCTCCACCGGGCGGTTCTCGTACAGGGCGTCGGCAGCCTCGATGACGTAGTCGGCGAACGAGGACCAGGCGCCGGGCACCGGAACGCCGGCCTCCTCGAAAGTGCCGATCCGCCCCTGACCCGGGCCCGGTGCGCAGCCGGCGAACAGGCCGTACAGGCCACTGCGGTCGGTCGCGGCGAAGGCGAGGCAGCGCAGGGCGGGGTCCGCCGGACGGCCGATGGTGTGCGGGCCCTCGTTCCACAGAGGCAGGTGCCGGACCGGGGGGGATCGCGCACTTCATCGGCAACAGCCAGGCCGTCCCCTGCCCCCGCGAGGGCAACCCGGCGCCGGGCTCCGGGGCCCACCCGAAGTCGGCGGGGTGCCCTGTACCGTCCCGCAGCCGATAGAAAGCCCGCAGCCCCGGCGGGAAGACCAGGTCGAGTTCCCGCTCCACCGCCCTGACCTCCGCCTCCGGCGCGGGCGGCGGCAGCATCCGCCACGAACGCGGCGCGTACCGCTCCAGCCACGCCTCGATCCTCACCCACGCGCCCTCTGTCGCCTGCCTCTGCCGCCGGTCGTCCCCTACGCGGAACCCCTCCCTACTCGTACCGCTCCCAACTGTGCCTGCCCCGATGCCCTTCCGTCAGCCAGCACGCGTCTCCCTTTTCCGGCCCCCGCGAGACGCAGTACGGCAGCTGTTCCACTTTCACGTTCTGAGGGTCCGACCAGGTGATCCACACCGAGCCGCTCGCTTTTGCCGAGAGGTCCCTCAAGAGGCAGGTGTGCGTGCCGTATTTGTGCTTGTCGAGTTCACAGGTCACGTAGTCCGGGATCGGCTCCTCGTCCGGCCGGCCGTCCGGGTAATTCAGCGCGGCTTCCTTCAGTTCGTCCGGGACGACGATGGTGGTGGAGCAGAGCATCATGGCAACCTCCTTGACTTTCTGGGTCGTTCTGGTCACACGATGAACTATCGGTGCGTACGGTTGAAGGGTTCTGAGGTTTCCAATAGCCCTGGAAAGCAGGTGAATTGAACAGGTGAACGGAGAATCGGAGCCTGTGGACGGACTGGAGTGGTTCGGGAGGGAGGTCGCGGCGGCACTGGAGCACAAGGGGGCGACGCAGAGGGCTTTGGCCGTGGCTACCGGGTACAAAGAGCCGTACGTGTCCAAGGTGGTCAACGGGAAGGCGCTGGCGTCACAGCACTTCGCGGACCAGTGCGACTGTTTCTTCAACACGCCGGGGTCGTTCGGGCGGTTGTTGGTGCGGGTGAGTGAGCGGGGGAACCCGGGCTGGTTCGTGCCGTATCTGCAACTGGAGAAGGAGTCCGCCAAGATCGAGGACTACAGCACCAGTTTCATCATGGGCATCCTCCAGACCTCGGAGTACGCGGAGGCGGTCTACCGAGCGGCACGCCCCCGCGAGTCCGAGGACCAGATCAAGGCGCTCGTGGAACTCCGCCTGCGACGCCGGGAGATCCTGGAACGCCCGGAGCCGCCGATCCTGTGGGTGATCCTGCACGAAGCCGTGCTGCGTACGGTGGTCGGGAACCGAGGCGTCATGGTCGGACAGTTGCAACACCTCGCGGCAATGTCCGCGATCCCGCACGTCACGCTTCAGGTTCTCCCCTTCGCTGCGGGTGCTCCCGCGTCTGGCCAGTCGTTTAACCTGCTTACGCAAGAAGACGGAGCGACGGTCTTGTACTCGGAGACCGCAGGCAGGGGGTTCGTCAACGACTCCGCGTCTGACGTGCGGACGTGGTCGGACACCTACAACCGGCTCCGTGCGGCAGCGGAATCCGAGGCCGACTCCTTGGCCCTGATCCACTCGATCATGGAGGAGCACGCCAGATGAGCAACACCCTCGATCCTCGCCGCCTCACCTGGGTCAAGAGCACCTACAGCGACGGCCAGGGCGGCCAGTGCGTCGAGTGGTCCCCCTCCTACGCCCGTGCCCACGGCCTCGTCCCCGTCCGCGACAGCAAGACCCCCACCGGCCCGACCCTCCTCCTCACCCCCGCCGCCTTCACCGGCCTTCTCACCCTCGCCCGACTTTCCTGACCCCCAGGAAACTCGGGGCGAGTTGAGTACGCGTGCTCATGTGGGCGCGCGTACGTGAGGGTTGGATGGGTCGTGCGGGAGGAATGACGGGACGTCGCCGGCGAGCGGCGCGGGGGAAGGCGTGGCCTGGTGGCTTCCGGAGGGACCCTGTTCGAGGGCATGAGCCATGAGCAGATGCTGGAGTGGCTGAACCAGGCGAACGCCGGGAGCGTGCAGACGGCCGCGTCGAAGCTGGAGTCGGCGGCTGAGGAGATCGCGAAGATCGCGGACGAGCTGGGGAGGCGCCCCGACAGGGTGGAGTGGAAGGGCGAGGGCGCCGACGCGTTCCGCTACTGGGCCTCCGACCTCGCCAACGCCACCTGGCGGCTGTCGGAGTTCAGCAAGGGCGCCTCCAACTGGCTCAACCAGGCGTCCGACTCCATCGCCCTGGCCCAGTCGGCGATCCCCCGCGACGCGCCCACGGCCCAGGCGAACCTCGACGCCGCGTACACCGCGCACAACGACCCGGACGCGCCCGCGATCAGGTCCCGGTACGCCCAGAACCTCGCGGAACTGACCGCCGACCGGGAGAAGGTGCGGCAGGAGGCCGCCGCGCAGATGACGAAGCTGGCGCAGTCGTACGCGTGGTCGGCGACACAGCTGAACGCGCTGGAGAGGCCGAAGTTTCCGCCGCCGCCGGAAGCGTTCGTACCTGACGCGGACCAAACACGTGATGGCTCACAGGACATGGGACGGGGCGGTAGTCCTGCTGGCGTGAACTCACTCGTCGGAGGGAGCGCTGTGGTCGGCAGCGCAGCCATGTCGACCAGCACCTTCTCATCGCGTCACGTCTCCAGCACCCCCGCAACTCAGCCGCACGTTCCCGAAGAAGCGCTGCCCCCGGCACGGACGTCCATCGACTCGGTCAGCACTTTGCCGACACAGACTCCGGTGGAGGCTCCGCGCGCTCCCGTCGCCCCCGCCTCGGTGAGAGATACGACGCCATCCGGCTCGATACCTCCTCTGCTCGGTGGAGGACAGGTCCTGCCTGTCAACAACCAGATGCTTCAGGGCCGGACGTCCGGTACCGGAAGGATCCACGTGCCCTCGGTGGGCGAGGCAGCCAGTACCACGAAACCTTTCGGCCGCGCCCCGAGCGTTTCCGGAGGCAATGGCATCATCGGCGGCCGTCCGGTACTCCCTTCGGAGGGCAGGCCGACCGGAGCCATTCCGCGTGGCACGGTCGCGGGCGGGGAAGGTACGCCCGCCCGTAGTCCTATGGGACCGATGGGTCAGACTCCCAACATGGCGACGAACCCTGTCGGGCGAGCGACGAGCACACCGGGTACAACGCCCAGTGGCCGTCCCGTGTCTTCTCCCGGCGGCATCGTCGGGGGGCATCCAGCATCCAACTCTGGTGTTGTAAGGGGCGGTTCTGTCCAGCAGCCGGGACGCGGGGGAGCACGTGTGCCTGGTTCCAGAGCCATCGGTTCCAACGGAACAACTCCCCGGGGCGCGATCACGGGCGGTACGACTGCCTCAGAACGCTCCGGCGAAGGACGCGGCGCGGCAGGGACTGCGTCCCCCTTTCCCCAAACGCCGCCCTCGACGCACGCAAGGAGCGGAAGCAGCCGGCCGTACGGTGTGACGGAGGACGAAGAGACCTGGCAGCGGAATCATCGCCCGACTGTGCCGCCGGTCGTCGACTGACAGTTCAGGGTTGAGGGAGAGCGAAGTTCATGCGCTTCAGTGGAACTCGTCGTGTTGCCGCAGCAGCCGTTCTGGGCCTGCTGCTGGTGGGCGCTGCGGGGGCACCGGCGGTCGGCGCCGGATCGACCCGCGAACAGCAGTGGTTCCTTGACGGGATGCAGGCCGAAACGATGTGGAAGACCAGCACCGGCAAAGGCATCACGGTCGCGGTCATCGACACCGGCGTCGACCCCACCAACCCTGATCTCATCGGCCGTGTGCTCTCCGGCAAGGACTTCGCCACGGATCAGCCTGGTGACGAGCACACGGACTATGACGGTCACGGCACAGGCATGGCCGGTCTGATTGCGGGAACTGGCGCGTACGACGGTGGAAACGGTGCGTTCGGTCTGGCTCCAGGGGCGAAGATCCTTCCTGTCCGCATGCCCAAGAGCGGTGAAGCAGCCAATCTGGCTGAGGGAAACAAGCGGTTCAACGAGGTACTCCCGGGGGCGATCCGCTACGCGGCGGACGCGGGTGCACAGATCATCAACATCTCTCTGGGGCAGACCGATGACTCCTCAGGAGTGAGGGAGGCCGTGAAGTACGCCCTGGGGAAAGGGGCGTTGATCTTCGCAGCCGTTGGAAACAGCGGGAACGCGGGAAACCAGCCCGAATACCCGGCAGCCACCCCCGGGGTGGTCGGCGTGGCAGCAGTGGGCAAGAACCTGAGCAGAACAGACGAGTCCCAGTTCGGTTCTCAGGTAGACATGGCCGCACCAGGGGACGACATGGTGCACGCCTGCGGCGGCAAAACAGGTCTCTGTAGGACTCACGGCACCAGCGACGCCACCGCCCTCGCCTCAGCGAGCGCCGCCCTGATCTGGTCCGTCCACCCCACGTGGACGAACAACCAGATCCTCCGTGTCATGCTCAACACCATCGGCGCCCCCGTCGACGGCGCCAAGTGGAACAACGCCATCGGCTACGGCATCG
>NZ_LIRL01000228.1:307-1269 GCF_001419795.1 Streptomyces niveiscabiei | reverse complement strand
CGCCAACGCCCCCGACGACGCCAAGTCGGCGCACACAAAAGCCGGTTCGGCCGACGCGTCCCCCAAGTCGGCCCGCGCTGACGGCTATTGGCTCACCCTTGCCGCCCGCGTCTGCGACGACTACCCCGACATCATGTCCAACCTCCTCCGCGACAACAATCAGCAGTCCCTGCGCGACCTCGGCAAGGACTCCGTCTACACCCCGGGCCAGCCCGTGGACCCGGTGACCGAGCAGGACAACGACCCCAACTGCCGTCCCCTGACCGGCTGGAGGTTCACCCTGGGCCGGGGGATCAGCGGCGAGGTGGACGGCCTCTCCACCGTCGTCCCCAGTACCTCGGGCGTACGCCCCGTGACGGAGTCCTCCGCCCCGCTCCTCGACGACGCGGGCGACCCCACGGGCGGCACCCTCGCGGGCGCGGTCAATGTCGAGCTGGACTCCACGGACCAGGCCCTCGCCCTCGCGCGCCGCCTCCAGATCCAGGGCGGCACCCCCACCGACCCGCTCAACACAGCTGAGTTGGGGGCGACTTACGCGTTCGGCGCCCTGCGCTGCGCCGTCGACAACCAGAAGAACGACAACGTGGACCGGGCCGCGTTCCCGGCCGGCTCGCACCACGTGTACTGCTACTACTACACGGTCACCCCGCCCCCGGGCGCCGGCAGCATCGTCGTCCGCAAGGAGCTCAAGGACAGCGACGCGACCCGTACCTTCGACTTCACCGGGAACATCTCCTACACCCCGGACCACGACTTCTCGCTCGCCGTCGCGAACGGCGCCGCCGCCGAGCAGACCTTCCGCCGGTCGGCGACGAAGGGCACGAAGTACCCGGCGTGGAGCTTCGCCGAGACGGTCCCCGACGGCTGGACGCTGGCCGGCCTGACCTGCGCCTCCGCGAACGGGACGAGCACCACGACGACGAGCGTCTCCGGCGCCGCGACCGTCGACCTGGCCGACGGCG
>NZ_LIRL01000228.1:0-287 GCF_001419795.1 Streptomyces niveiscabiei | reverse complement strand
CGGCGACCACCACCGCCGAGGACACCCCGGTCGCCCTCAGCTGGCACGAGCTGACCACCGGCCGCCACACGATCACCGAGTCCCTCCCCGCCGCCACGCCCGAGGGCTCCTGGCGATTCGACAGCGCGGTCTGCGGCGGTACGACGATCCGGCCCACGTCGTCCGACGCCCGCACCGTCTCCTTCCCGGTCGACCTCCCCCAGGCGGGCCTGGACTGCACGGTCACGAACCGCTGGCTCCCCGCACCGACCCCGAGCCCCACACCGACGCCGACACCGACACCAAGC
>NZ_LIRL01000227.1 GCF_001419795.1 Streptomyces niveiscabiei | reverse complement strand
TCCCAGTGCTCGACGATCTTCCCGCGCGCGACCCGGAAGATCCCGGCGACCGCGAACGCCCCGGCGTCGACGTGCAGCAGCACGAGATCCTGCTCGGCGACGGCCCGGACGACCTCGACGCGCATCCCGGGCTGCGCGGCGCGGATCCCGGCGACGGCGGCCTTCAGCGCGGCGGGCCCGTCCCCGGCGCCGGGCACGTGGTCGACGTACCCGGGGG
The DNA here is from genome assembly GCF_001419795.1 of Streptomyces niveiscabiei. Classification (GTDB taxonomy): domain Bacteria; phylum Actinomycetota; class Actinomycetes; order Streptomycetales; family Streptomycetaceae; genus Streptomyces; species Streptomyces niveiscabiei. The sequence continues at coordinate 1,478 of NZ_LIRL01000227.1, read as the reverse complement.
CTACCAGCTCGTCGACGACGCCGAGATCCCCCTTGTTGAACAGGGAGTCGTAGAACCGGACGACGAGGTCCTTGTTGCTCTCCACGGTGCTACCCCCCTACTTGAGAGCCACGGAGACGGCGCCCGCGACCGTGGTCGTGGGCCGCCCGATGATCCGCGCCAGGTCCCCGCCGTCGACGACGAACTCGTCCCGCGAGATCGCCGCGTCCCGCTCGGCGAGCATCGTCGCGAAGACCTCCGGCACACCGAACTTCGTGAGCAGACCGGCGTATTCGTCCTGCGGAAGGTCCCGGTAGACGACCTCGCGCCCGCTCTGCCGGGACACCTCGGCGGCCATCTCGGCCATGGTGAAGGGGTGATCGCCGGCCAGCTCCCAGGTCGTACCCAGGTAGTCCCCCGAGGTGAGGACGGCAGCGGCGGCCTCGGCGTAGTCCGCGCGCGACGCCGCCGACAGCCGCCCCTCCCCGGACGCCCCGAGGATCACCCCGTTCGCCAGCACCCGCCCGAGATCGCCGGTCGTGTTCTCCAGGTACCAGTTGTTGCGCAGGATGGTGAAGGGCACCCCGGAGGCGCGGATCGCCTCCTCGGTCGCCGCGTGCTCGGCGTTCATGGCGATCGGCACGGAATCGGCGTACGCGGCGCTCGTGTACACGAGATGCGGCACCCCGGCGGCGGCCTCGACGACGTTCCGGTGCTGCTCGATCCGCGCGCCCGCCGCGCTGCTGGAGATCATCAGCAGCCGCTCGGCCCCGTCGAAGGCGCGGGCGAGGGTCTCGGGCCGGCCGTAGTCGGCCTCCCGCACCTCGACGCCGAGCGCGGCGAGATCGGCGGCCTTGTGCGGATCGCGCACGGCGGCGACGATCCCACCGGGGGCGACGCCCCGTGCGAGCAGGGCGTGGACGACGAGGCGGCCGAGGTTTCCGGTGGCCGCGGTGACGGTGATGGACATGAGGAGGTCCTAGCTGTATCGCGTCGAAGAGGGGGAAGGGGTGGCGCGCCGCCTATGTCCAGAAGGCTAGGGTCGGCAGGGTCGCGGGACGAGGTACGCAAGTGACAGCCAGAGATCCGGAGCGGACAGATGGACCAGACGCGGATCCACGACCTCCAGTGCATGGCCCCCGAAGGCCCCGTGCCCGGGTTCGAGATCGGTCCGCTGGAGGAGTTGCGGGGGCGCGTCCCCGAAGGCGTGCTGGAGCGGTTCAACCGGGTCGACTTCCACACCGTCACGCTGATCACCGAGGGCCGGGGCGAGCACACGGTCGACTTCGTCTCGTACGACTGCGCCCCCGGCACCCTCCTCTGGGTCCGCCCCGGCCAGGTCCAGCGCTTCGGCCCGCGCGGCAAGCTGAAGGGCACGCACCTGCGCTTCGCGCCCGCCTTCCCACCCCCGTTCCCCGGCTCGGAAAGCCTCCTGGCACCCTGGCGCCGCCAGGTCGCCCACACCACCGACGACGTCTCCCTCACCCCCCTGACCAGGG
>NZ_LIRL01000226.1 GCF_001419795.1 Streptomyces niveiscabiei | reverse complement strand
GCTCACCGCCGCACGATCGTCGAAGGCCGAGTTCCCTCGACGCGCCCCCCGATAGCCCGGCGCTTCAGTGAACGCCTGAACATCCCCAGCAGCAGAGACGCCCCCGGAAATGGATCCGACGTCAGCCTCCGCCCCCACGGGAGTTGGAGCGAGCACCGCATCCCGGGAGAAGACGGAGCATTCAAGAGGCCCGCAGAGACCACCGGCGCCAACACCCCCCGCTCTCCTCCCCACCCGGATACCCTCCAGCCACCCGGAGCCACCTCGGGCACCGCGAAAGACGCCCTGCCCCCGAGTCCAGCAACCTCTAGATCGCGCAACGAGAGGACCCGTTCGGTATGTCGATCCTTCTGGAGTTCGCCTTGCTGTCGGGGCTCGCGTTACTCACGGGCGCCGCTGTACGCAGTGCAACCCGGCGAAGATCCGCCCGACGAGCCGCCATGAATACCGGTGCCGTGAGGTTCCAGTGCCGGGTGACGTGGAGGGAAGGGCTGGGCAGACGCGGAAGTGTGTACGGAAAGATCTCCGCACCCCGGGACGAAGAACCGACGTTCACCCGCCGCTGGGGCCCCGGAATCCACCTCCCCCGCAGCCTGCACATCGATCAACAGCCCAGTTGGAGAATGGGCCTGACAACCCTCACGTACACCGCACCGGAACACGGCGAGATAAGAATCCTCCTCAGCGAGGGAGACGCAGAGAGCGTGAAAAAGCTGCTCCGCGCGGAAGCGTGACGCAGAGCAGCTCAGCAGAACCCGCCCCCGCCAGACGCCGCGCGCTCTATGCTCCTCCCCCCGGTCCGAGGAGGCACGCATGCCCGACGTCCGATGCCCCAACCCCACCTGCGAGAAAGGCCCGCTACGGCGATTCCGGGACCTGGTCGGTGCCGAGATCGCCGCAGCGGCGGAGGTCATGAGCCGTTTCGCGAGTGAGCAGGGAGAGAGGTTCCGCCCGTCCGCGTATCACCGGTGCACCGGCGAGGGCTGCCGCCGTATCCAGCGGAAGGACAACTGGCAACTGGGCGGAAACCTGCCGGAGGAGCTGGAGATCCCGGCGGAACGGTGAACCCTTACTCGAAGATCGGCCCCTGCGTACGGGTCCGCTTGATCTCGTAGAACCCCGGCACGGAGGCGACGGCGATGGTCCCGTCCCAGAGGCGAAGCGCGGCCTCACCCTTGGGAGTCGGGGTCACCACAGGCCCGAAGAAGGCGACTTCCTTACCCTCGGGCCCGGGCACCGCGATGATCGGCGTACCGACGTCCTGCCCGACCTTGTCGATGCCCTCCTTGTGGGAGGCACGCAGCTCGGCGTCGAACTCGAAGTCCTCCTGGAAGGCGTAGTCGATGAGGTCGGCGGGCAGGCCGACATCCTCCAGCGCCCCGGCGATCGATTCGAGCATCGGCCCTTCGTCGTCGCTGCCCATGGACGGCCCCTTGCCGCCGTTGTGGAAGCGAGTGCCGAGCGCGGTGTAGAGCGGACCGAGGACTTCGGAGCCGTGCTTCTGCCAGGCCGCGGCGACGACACGGATCGGCTTCCACGCCTGCGTCTCCAGCAGCGCCCGGTACTCGGCGGGCAACTGGTCGAGCTTGTCCTCGTTGAGGACGGCGAGGCTGAAGGGGTGCCAGCGGACCTCGATGTCGCGCTGCTTCTGGACCTCCAGGACCCAGCGGGACGTCATCCAGGCCCAGGGGCACAGCGGGTCGAACCAGAAGTCGACGGGGGTCTTCTCGGACATGTCTCTCCTCAGGAGCGCCACTGCGGGGATTACGAGTATTCCCGTGCCAACGTACGACTCGCGCGGACCATTCCCGAGGGTGTTCCCCCATGTGTCGGGTCAGGTGCGCATGGCAGGATCGGTGCTGTCCAGGCGTACCGCGAACGGGTCGCGCCGAGTCCACGAGTGTCTGAGGGAGTGCCGTCGGTGCCTGGTGAGAATCTGTCCCGCGACGAGGCCGGGGAGCGGGCCGCGCTGCTGTCGGTCGACGCGTACGAGGTGTCGCTGGACCTGCGTTCGGCGGTGGGCGACCCGGTCGGCGACCGTACGTTCCGCTCGGTGACGACGATCCGCTTCCGGTGCAGCGAGCCCGGCGCGACGAGCTTCGCCGACCTGGTCGCGCCGAGCGTCACCGCCGTCTCCCTGAACGGCCGCGACCTCGACCCGGGCGAGGTGTTCGACGGGGCGCGCATCGCCCTGGAGGACCTGGCCGCCGAGAACGAGCTGATCGTCGACGCGCAGTGCGCGTACTCCCGTACCGGCGAGGGCCTGCACCGCTTCGTCGACCCCGAGGACGGCGAGGTCTACCTCTACACGCAGTACGAGCCCGCCGACTCCCGCCGCGTCTTCGCCAACTTCGAACAGCCCGACCTCAAGGCACCGTTCCGCTTCGAGGTGCGCGCGCCGGAGGGATGGACGGTCTGGAGCAACGGGGTCGGGACCCAGACGGACGGCGTGTGGCGGTTCGCGGAGACGAAGCCGATCTCGACGTACATCACCTGCGTGGTGGCGGGCCCGTACCACTACGTGACGGACTCGTACACGCGGACGTTCGACGACGGTACGACGCTGGAGATCCCCCTCGGCGCCATGTGCCGCAAGGGCCTCGCCCCCCACTTCGACGCGGACGACGTCTTCCTGATCACCAAGCAGGGGCTCGACTTCTTCCACGACCACTTCGACTACCCGTACCCCTTCGGGAAGTACGACCAGGCGTTCGTCCCCGAGTACAACCTCGGCGCGATGGAGAACCCCGGTCTCGTCACCTTCCGCGAGGAGTACATCTTCCGCGGCAAGGTCACCCAGGCGTCGTACGAGGCCCGCGCGAACGTCATCCTGCACGAGATGGCCCACATGTGGTTCGGCGACCTCGTCACCATGGAGTGGTGGGACGACCTGTGGCTCAAGGAGTCCTTCGCGGACTTCATGGGCGCGTTCGCCCTCGTCGGCGCGACCCGCTTCGAGGGCGGGTGGATCACGTTCGCCAACCGCCGCAAGTCCTGGGCCTACCGCGCGGACCAGCTCCCCTCCACGCACCCCGTCACCGCCGACATCCGCGACCTCCAGGACGCGAAGCTCAACTTCGACGGCATCACGTACGCGAAGGGCGCCTCCGTACTGAAGCAACTCGTCGCGTACGTCGGCCAGGACGCGTTCCTCGAAGGCGCGCGGCGCTACTTCAAGCGGCACGCCTACGGGAACACGCGCCTCGGGGACCTGCTGTCCGTCCTGGAGGAGACCAGCGGGCGGGACATGGGGACCTGGGCCCGCTCCTGGCTCCAGACCGCCGGCCTCAACTCGCTGACGCCCGAGGTGCGGGTCGAGGACGGCCGGGTCGCCGAACTCGCGGTACTCCAGGAGGAGTTGCCCGCCCGCCCGCACCGGGTCGCGGTCGGCCTGTACCGGCGTACCCCGGACGGGGTCGTGCGCTATGCGCGCGCCGAGGTGGACGTCACCGGCGAGCGGACCGTCGTCTCCGACCTGGCCGGCGCCGAGGCCCCCGACCTCGTCCTCGTCAACGACGACGACCTGACGTACTGCAAGATCCGGTTCGACGCACGGTCGTTGGAGACGCTGAAGGAATCCCTCGGCGACATCGTCGACCCGCTCGCGCGCGCCCTGTGCTGGTCCGCGCTGTGGAACCTGACCCGGGACGCGCTGCTTCCCGCCCTGGACTTCGTGGAGTTGGTGGGCCGGTTCGCCCAACGCGAGTCCGACATCGGGGTGTTGCAGATGCTCCACGCCTGGGCCGGGTCCGCGCTCGTCAACTACGTCCCGGCCGCCGGGCGTTCGGACGGGGAGGCGTCGGTGGCCCGGTTCGCGCTGCGGGACCTCCGCGCCGCCGAGCCCGGCAGCGAGCCTCAGCTCGCCTGGGCCCGGTTCTTCGCGTCCGTCGCCTCCTCCGACGACGAACTCGCCTTGCTGCGGGGCCTGTTGGGCGGCTCCGAAAAGATCGCCGGGCTCGACGTCGACCAGGAGCTGCGCTGGACGTTCCTCGACGCCCTCGCCTCCCACGGGGCCGTCGGCGAAGGGGAGTTGGCGGCCGAACTGGTCCGGGACGACACCGCCTCCGGCAAACGCCACCACGTCCGCTGCCTCGCCTCCCGCCCCTCCGCCGCCGTCAAGGCACAGGCCTGGGCCCAGGTCGTCGAGGGCGACGCGCTCTCCAACGCCCTCGTCGGCGCGACCATCGCCGGGTTCGCACGGTCGTCCCAGCGGGAGCTGACCGCGCCGTACGTCGCCAAGTACTTCGACGCCATCGAGCGGGTCTGGGCCGAACGGTCCATCCAGATCGGCGTGGACGTGGTGTCGGGCCTGTTCCCGGCGTATCCCCTCCCGGGGGCCGAGCGGGAGGTGCTGGGGGCGGCCGACGCGTGGCTGGCCGCACACGAGGACGCCGCGCCCGCACTGCGCCGGCTGGTCCTTGAGGGCCGGGACGATCTGGCCCGTGCACTGAAGGCGCAGGGCGTGTAGGGGAGTTGCTGTAGGGCGGGCCGGCATCCTCACCGGCCCGCCCCGCACACCTAAAGCTTTGGCCCTAAGGCCAATAATTCTGCTGTCCGTGACCGTTACGGAATTCGGTCACCCAAACCCGTAACCTCCCGCGAACTCCCCCGGGACCAGCGATTTCCGGCGCTTATCGGCATCCGAACATCCGTCCTTTAGTGCGGCGTTGTCCGCGTTTGTCGACGAGCGTGTAACACCGGTTAAAGCGCCGGATGTCCGCGGGAATCCCGATTCCATGAACGCCGACACCCCCCGCAGCTGCGCCGCCACCGACTCCCTCCTGACGACCCCTCAACTCCGCTCCCACGGCGTCTCCCAGGCCGAGACGAACGAACGCTGCCGGCCCGGCGGGCCCTGGCAGCAGGTGCTGCCGGGGGTGTACGCGCTGCACGCCGGGCGGCTGACCGACGAGGAGCGCGTACGGGGCGCGCTGCTCTACGCGGCCCGGGAGAACCGGAGTTCAGGGCGAGGCATCCTCAGCACGACGGCGGTTCCCCGCCAAGGCACCCCCGACGCCGAGTCCATGCTCACCGGCCTCGCGGCCCTCCGCCTCCACGGCTTCACCTCCCTCCCCGCCGACGACCACATCGATGTCCTCGTCCCCCGCCTGCGCCGCCTCCGCTCCACGGGGTACGTCCGCATCATCCGCACCGCGACCCCGCCAACTCCCTTGCTCCTCAACGGCGTTCCCACGGCCCCCGCCGCCCGCGCCCTCGCCGACGCGCTCGCCGACCTCACCGACCCCGGCGCCGTACGCCGCCTGATGGCGGAGGCGGTACGTGACGGCCACTGCGAACCAGCGGCGGCGGTAAGGGAGTTGAGCCGAGCGAAGCTCCTCACGCAACCGCATGTCGTGGACGCGGTCGACTCGCTGCTGGCCGAGAGCCGCGCCCTCGCTGAGAACCGCCTCTACCGCCTGGTCCGCGACCACGCCCTCCCCGACCCCCTCTGGAACGTCGACCTCCGCCTCCCCGGCGGCCCCCACCTCGGCGGCCTCGACGCCTACTGGCCGGACCACGGCGTAGCCCTGGAACTCGACATCCGCACCCCCCACCAGAACGACGACACCCTCTGGACGGACCACGCCCGCAAACGCGAAACCCTGGAACGCCTGGGCATCACCGTCGTCCACATCACCCCCCGCAAACTCCGCGAGTCGATGGAACAACAGGCCATGGTCCTCCACACCGCCCTCCTCACCTCCGCCGACCGCCCCCCATCCGCCTACGTCGTGGTGCTGCCCCGGTAAATCAGGAGGGGAACCGAAGCAGCACCCGGGGGGAAAAGAGGGGGCACCCGGCACAACAACCGGGCGCCCCCTCCTCCGTACGGTCAGCCACTGGTGAACACCATCCACCCAGCCCCGACCCCCACCGTGAGCACACACAGGGCAAGAGACACATCAGCACTCGGACACCGCGTCCACTGAACCCGTGCCCCTACGGCGTCGACCCCACCATCCCCACCACCCGCCCGAAGCCAGCCATCGATCCTCCGAGCGGCCTCACCACTCGTGTCCCTGACCCGATCGACCAGGGAACCACCGAACGCGTACACACCGACCTCGCGTTCCCCATCGAGCCGAACCACAAGCGTCCCACCGGCATCGACCTCAACACCGCGGATCGCCGACCTCGGAATGACATGGCTCCGCAACGGATTCACGACCGTGAGCACATCGCCGCTCAGAATCACTTTGCTGTTCGAGATCCTGCCGATGACAGTCGCGGTCACGAGAAAGACCGGTATCCCTTGCCAGCCCGTCCGGAAACCGTGAACCGCGGTCACCCGGGCAATCGCCCCGACCGTCCCGATGCCGAGCCCAAGAATCATGATCCAGCACAGAACAATCCAGGACCGCCGCCTGAGCGCGACTTCACCAGATCTGGCTGTCATCCAGGGTGCCCCTTCACGGTGTGACGCAGTCACCCCATCCGAGAGCCGCAGGAACCAGTCGCGGCACCCTCGGTCAGGGCCCTTGGCCATGCCTCAGCATCTCGCCCAGCTGTAGTTCGATGCTCCGGAGGTTCCCCACCCCGTCAACCCGAAGCGCTCGCGCGGCAGTTCCCCCAGAGTGCACCATGGAGCGCATGACGAAGATCGACAGCACGGTGCCGCACTCGGCGCGTATCTGGAACTACTGGCTCGGGGGCAAGGACAACTACCCGGTGGACGAGGCGGCGGGGGACGCCTACACGGCGGTGTTCCCCGGGATCGTCACCATCGCTCGCAGCAGCCGCGCTTTTCTGGGCCGTTCCATCCGGTACCTCGTGGAGGAGGCGGGGGTGCGGCAGTTCCTGGATGTGGGGACGGGGCTGCCGACCGCGGAGAACACGCATGAGGTCGCGCAGCGGTACGCGCCGGAGTCGAAGATCGTGTACGTCGACAACGACCCGCTGATCCTCGCGCACGCGCGCACGCTGCTGTACTCCTCGCCGGAGGGGAAGACGGCGTACGAGCACCTGGACCTGTACGACCCGGAGCGCATCATCGAGGCGGCCGGCAAGACGCTCGACCTGGAGCAGCCGGTCGCGCTGATCCTGAGCGGCATTCTCGGCCACGTCGATGGATACGACCGCGCCCGGGACCTGGTCCGCGCGTTCCTCGCGGGGCTCCCCTCGGGCAGCTACCTGTCCCTCAACGAGGGCTCGCGGGGCACGGACCCGGCGTACGAGCACGCGCAGGACGGCTACAACGAGACCGGCGCGGTCCCGTACTTCCTGCGCCCCATCGCCGAGATCGAGGGCTACTTCGAGGGGCTGGAGCTGGTGGAGCCGGGAGTCGTCTCCGTACCGCTGTGGCGCCCCGAGCCCGGCGCGGACACGACACCGATCGGCCAGCACGGGGGCCTCGCCCGCAAGCCGTGACACACACAGGAAGGCCCTGAGAGTCACGTCCTCTCAGGGCCTTCCCTCAATCCGCCCGCCCCCGGTGAAAGTTGAGAAGACGATCACGAGGCAGGACGCTCACGAGGAACCTCAGGGGTTCAGCAGCAGCACATCCGTACGGGACTTCGCGGCGGCGTAACGCCGGGCCACGTCCTGCCAGTTGACGACCGCCCACATCGCGTCGATGAAGTCGACCTTCTGGTTGCGGTACTGGAGATAGAACGCGTGCTCCCACGCGTCGAAGACGAGGATCGGCGTCGACCCCTGCCCCACGTTCCCCTGGTGGTCGTAGACCTGCTCGACGATCAGGTGCCCGCTGAGCGGCTCGTACGCGAGGACCCCCCACCCCGAACCCTGCGTCGTGGCAGCGGCTTTGGTGAGCTGCGCCTTGAACCCGGCGTAGGACCCGAAGGATTCGGTGATGGCGTCGGCCAACTCCCCGACCCCGTCGGCCGCGAGGGGCTCCCCGCCGCCGTCGCCGGTCATGTTGTGCCAGTAGATGGAGTGCAGGATGTGCCCGGAGAGATGGAACGCGAGGTTCTTCTCCAGCCCGTTGACCGCTCCCCACACCTCCTTGTCCCGCGCCTCCGCGAGCTGCTCCAGCGTGTCGTTGGCGCCCTTCACGTACGCCGCGTGGTGCTTGTCGTGGTGCAGCTCGATGATCTCGGGGCTGATGACGGGGGCCAACGCGGAGTAGTCGTACGGGAGTTCAGGCAGCGTGTAGACGGGCATGGGGGTCCTCTCAGAACCTTTCCTGCGCACTGTTTCTTATTGCGACCAGTATGCAATTAGAGATTAGCAGCAGGAACCCCGCCCGTCAGGGAACCCCGCCAGTCAGCGGACCCGGGGCGTCAGCCCTTCCTCGCCCGCTGCCGCTGCCACCCGTACCCCGCCCCCGCCAGCACGGCAGTCATCGCCCCCGTCCACACCAACTGCGTCCGCGTATCCCCCTCCCGAGCCATCAGCACGAACACCGCCACCATCCCCGCCAACGCGACCCACGTCAGCCACGGGAACCCCCACATCCGCACGACGAGCCGCTCCGCCTCCGTACGCCTGCGCAACAGCAGCTGGGACACCGCGATGAAGATCCAGACGACGAGGATGACCGCGCCGATCATGTTCAGCAGCCACATGAAGACGTCGTCCGGCCGCCAGTACGACAGCAGCACGCACCCGAACCCGACGACCGACGAGACGAGGACGGCGACCCGCGGCACCCCGCCGGACACGGCGCCCAGAGCCTTCGGCGCCTGCCCGCGCTCCACCAGCGAGTACGCCATGCGCGAGGCGCCGTAGATGTTCGCGTTCATCGCGGAGAGCAGGGCGACGAGGACGATGACGTTCATCAGCTGACCGGCGCCCGGGATGCCGAGGTGGTCGAGGGCGGCGACGTACGGGCCCTTCTCCGTGACCTCCTTCGAGTCCCAGGGGACCAGCGTCACGATGACGGCCATCGAGCCGACGTAGAACAGCGCGATACGCCACATCGCCGTACGGACCGCGCTCGCCACACCCCGGACGGGGTCCTCGGACTCGGCCGCCGCGATCGTGACGGTCTCCAGACCGCCGTACGCGAAGACCGTCGCGAGCAGGCCGATCACGAAGCCCTCGCCGCCGTTGGGGACGAGGTCGGTGAGGTTGGCGGCGCCCGGCGCGTCCGTGCCGGGCAGCAGGCCCGCGATCGCCAGCACGCCGAGGACCAGGAACAGGGAGATCGCCCCGACCTTCAGCGCCGCGAACCAGAACTCGAACTCGCCGAAGTTCTTGACCGCCGCGAGGTTCATCCCGCAGAACACGACCATGAACAGGGCGACCCACATCCACTCCGGCGTCCCCGGCAGCCACCCCGTCACGATCTTCGCGGCGCCGATGCCCTCCAGGCCGACGACCGTGCAGAGCAGGATCCAGAACGCCCACCCGACCGTGAACCCGGCCCACGGCCCGATCGCGCGCTCGGCGTGCGAGGAGAACGACCCCGACGACGGGTACGCCGCCGACATCTCGCCCAGCATCCGCATCACCAGCATCACGAGGGTGCCGGACAGGGCGTAGGCGAGGACGATCGAGGGACCGGCGGCGGCGATGCCGGAACCGGAGCCGACGAACAGGCCGGCGCCGATGACCCCGCCCAGGGCGATCATCGACAGGTGGCGCTGTTTGAGGGCGTGCGTGAGACCGGGCGCGGTCGCGGGGGTCTCGGAGGTGCGTATGGGCATGGGCGCGGCTCGTCCAATGCGGTGAGGTGGGCAAAGGGTTCCACCCTACCGACGCCGGTCACGTTCCCTCCGTGACCGGAATCACGTGTGGGGGAGCGGTTTGTGCAGAGCCCACCAATGCGCTGACCTGCCGTTTGTCGACGCCTGACGGTTCGCGGCTCAAGGGGTCTGGGATAGCGTCCTTAGGTCCCCCTTATCCACCGTCCCCGCGGAGTCCTTGTATGAGCACCCTCGCCGCAACGTCCGCCCCCGGGCGGGTCCTCGCCGATCTCCTCCCCGCCGGTCGCGTCCGCGACGCCGCGCTCGTCGTCGGGGGTGCCGCCCTCACCGGCCTCGCCGCCCAGCTCGCGGTCCCGGTCCCCGGCTCCCCCGTCCCGGTCACCGGCCAGACCTTCGCCGCGCTGCTCGTCGGTACGTCGCTGGGTGCGGGCCGCGGTTTCCTCGCGCTCGCCCTGTACGCCGTCGCCGGGGTCGCCGGCGTCCCGTGGTTCGCCCAGGGCGCGTCCGGCGCGGGCATGGTGTCCTTCGGCTACGTCCTCGGCCTGCTGCTGGCGTCCACGGTGGTCGGCGCGCTGGCCCGCCGGGGCGCCGACCGCAACGTGTGGCGCATGGCCGGCGCGGTCGTCCTGGGCGAGGCCCTGATCTACGCGATCGGCGTCCCGTACCTCGCGTACGCCGCGGACCTGTCGGCGTCCCAGGCGGTTGCGGCGGGCCTGACCCCGTACTTGCTCGGCGACGCGCTGAAGGCGGCGCTGGCGATGGGGTTGGTGCCGGGGGTCTGGAAGCTGCTCGAACGACGGTAGTTGGTTGGCTGCGGGCCGGTGGGGGGTGTTCGCGCAGTTCCCCGCGCCCCTAAAAAGACCGACGGTTGCCCGGGCTAAGAGGCTCGCGAGATTGCTCTCGCGAGCCTCTTCGGCGTTTCTCCTATCGGAGTTGCTCCTCGCGGCGGCGCTGCGACCACCACAGGCCCGCCGCCCCCGCCGTCAGGAGAGCCGCTCCCGCCGCTCCCAGCGGGAGCAACTCGTCTGCCGGGCCCGTGTTGGGGAGTTGGTCGGCGCCCGGTGTCACGGGCTTGTTGTCCGTGCCCAGGAGGAGCGGGGTGGCGGGGGCGTTGGGGACGGGGTTGGAGGAGCCGAACGGGACCGGGCCCTGTTGCCAGTACGTCTTTTTGCCGTCCGCCGACTGGACGGGGAGGCAGATCTTGCCCTGCTTCTTGAGGTCGTAGGTGGCATTGACTTTGTACGATTTCGTCGCGCCCGCCGCCAAGGTGTCGATCGGGCAATGGAAACCGCTGTTCGAACCCTCCGGGAGGTTTTCTTTCGGGAGTTGCGTACAGCCTTCCACGCCGTTGATCGAAAGGCCCTCGAAACCGACGACCAGGAGCCTGATCCGGCCGCTCTCCTTCGTGCCCTCGTTTTTCACGGTCGCGGTGAGAGTGGTTTTGCTGGTGCTGTTGTCGACCGAGATGCGCTCGGGAAGTGTCGTGGTCGGTTTGACGCCGGCCGGCGCGGGATCGACCGCCTTGCCGCCCTTGCCGCTGCCGGGCCCCTCGTCCGCGCCCGCCTGCGGCGCCAGGACCAGCACCGCGACCAGCCCGGCCGCGACGGCCGCACCGGCGGCAGCCGTACCGTGTCGAGAACTCATGTCCGTCCCCCTCTTTCGCTCCCCCTGATACCGCACCTGAATTCGCGGTACTTGAAGAGGTACCACAAGATTTCCCGCCACTATGCTGGTACGGCCTGAAGTGTGACCATTGTGTTTCCGGTGGTACGGCCGGTGAAAGGGAGCAGTGGATTGCCGAGGAACAGCAGCAGCGGCGGTGTTCCCGGGCTTTTGGTGGCCGGGCGATATCGGTTGGCCGTCAGTATTGGGCAGGGGGGAATGGGGCGGGTGTGGCGGGCCGCCGACGAAATGCTGGACCGCCTGGTCGCGGTCAAGGAAATACGCATCGACGGCACGGACGCGGAGGACACCAGGACCCGCCGCGAACGCACGTTGCGCGAGGCCCGCGCGACCGCCCGCATCGACCACCCCAACGTGGTCCGCGTCTACGACGTCGTCGACGAGGGCGAACTCCTGTGGATCGTCATGGAGTTGGTCCGGGGCCGCTCCCTGGAGCGGATCACCGCCGAGGACGGCCCCCTCGGCCCCGTCGCCGCCGCAGGGGTCGGCCTCGGACTCGTCGCCGCGCTCCGGCGGGTCCACGCGCGAGGCGTCCTGCACCGGGACATCAAACCCGGGAACGTCCTGGTCGAGGGCGACGGCGACCGGGTCGTCCTCACCGACTTCGGCATCGCCGCGATCCAGGACGCCAAGGCGCTCACCATGGTCGGCATGCTCGTCGGCTCCCCCGACTACATGGCCCCCGAGCGCATCTCCGGCCGCCCCCAGGGCCCGCCGTCCGACATCTGGTCGGTGGGCGCGACCCTGTGCGCGGCACTCGCCGGCCACTCCCCGTTCGCCCGCGACACGACGATGGCGACGCTGCACGC
>NZ_LIRL01000225.1 GCF_001419795.1 Streptomyces niveiscabiei | reverse complement strand
GGGGCGGGACATCGGGTGGGCGAACGCCGTTCAGCCCACCCGCGTTCAGCCGCCCCGCGTCCAGACGCCCCGCCTTCAGACGATCGGCGTTCAGATGATCGGGGGGCGGCCCAGCCGGGTCAGTTTCCACACCGTCCGCCAGCTCATCGCCCTGCGCGGCCCCGGCGACTGGCGGACGCCCTCCGCGAAGCCCGCGAACCACGCGCGCAGGCCCGCGAGGGAGCGGGTGCGCAGGAGGGTGACCGCGAGCCAGATGCCGAGGTGGACGGGGATCAGCGGGAGGGGGAGGTTGCGACGGACCAGCCAGACGCGGTTGCGGGCGGTGACCCGGTAGTAGATCGCGTGTCGCGCGGGGGACGTCTTGGGGTGCTGGAGGAGCAGCTCGGGGGCGTACAGGATCTTCCAGCCCGCGTCGGTCGCCCGCCACGCCAGGTCCGTCTCCTCGTGCGCGAAGAAGAACTCGGCGGGCCAGTCGCCGGTCTGCGCGAGCATCCGCATGCTGAGGGCGTGCCCGCCGCCGAGGAACCCGGTGACGTACCCGCCGTCCATGGGGTCCGTCTTCCCGGGGCGCGGGACGTGCCGGCGGGCCGTCTCCCCGTGCTCGTCCGCGATGCGGAAGCCGACGATGCCGAGCTCGTCGTCCGCCGCGAACAGGTCCCGTACGCCGCGCAGGGTGTCGGGGTCGGGCAGCAGGCCGTCGTCGTCGAGGTCCACGACGACATCGACGTCGCCGAACTCCCGCAGCTTCGCCAGCGCCTCGTTGCGGCCACCCGGACAGCCCAGGTTCTCGTCCAGTTCGATCAGCGTGACCTCACCCGGAAGAGCGAGCCGGTCCGTGAACTCCGGCAGCCGGCAGCCGTTCCCCACGATCACGATCCTCGCGGGCGCCAGGCTCTGCTTCGCCACGGACTCCAACAGGGCGTCGACCTCGTCCGGCCGGTTCCCCATCGTCACCACGGCAACCGCGATCCTCGGCTCCACCACGGCTGCACTCCCCTGCGTCAACGTCCCTGTTCCCGGCCCGGTCGAGCCCCCGATCTCACCATCGGCGCCCACCGTTCACCAAGATGTTGCCTCAAGGGCCCGCGTTGTCGGACGAGCAGCTTGCTTTACCTCCTTTTTGCACGGGTTTGGATCGGGGGCGAATTCAGACACGCATCGGCAAGCGGCCGAGGACCGATACCGACGCCCACCCACGCGATCGGGGTGCCCCTCATGGACAGCGCGACCGCCCTCCCCACACGGCCCGCCCGACCGCACCGACCGCACC
>NZ_LIRL01000224.1 GCF_001419795.1 Streptomyces niveiscabiei | reverse complement strand
GCCCGGGGGTGGGGCCTGGGGGTCCGGCGGGGTCGCGGTATTCAGATGGGGCGGCGCGGACGATGCCCACGCCGCCGGTGAAGATCGGTCAGGCGACGTCGCCGAACCGGTCCCGGACGACGCCGTCGTGCAGGTAGTTCGGGAGCAGCACCCCGCCCACCGACACGCGCCGGGTGGCGACCTGCTCCAGGGAGTCGCTCGGGAAGCCCTCCAACAGGCGCAGGCACTGCTGCACCCACTCGCGCGAGGTGTTCCACTCGGCGGCGTCGCGGTACCGGACGGCCAGCGCGTACGCGGTCTCGGCCGCCGTCCACCGGTCGATGCCGATCTCCCGCTGGAAGCAGCTCTCCAGCTCCTCGACGGAGGCGACGCGGGTTTCGCCGGTCATGGTGCCCTCTCTCATCCGGTGGTACCCGGTGATGTTCAACGCGGCGACGGCCCGCCGGTGACGAGGCGGCCGTCTAGTAGGTGAAGAGCTCGGCGAGGGTCCGGTAGTCGTGCAGCTCGTCCTTCTCGAACCACAGACCCACCTCCATCTCCGCCTCCTCCTTGTTCCCCGAGGCGTGCACGAGGTTGGCGACCGCCTTGCCGGAGGCCACGCTCGCAGCCCGGCTGTAGTGGGAGAAGTCGCCGCGGATCGTGCCGGCGGGGGCCTCGTTGGGGTACGTGCTGCCGACGATCTTCCGGACGGTGGCCACCGCGTCCGCGCCCTCCAGCACAAGCGCGATGACCGGGCTCTGCTGCATGAACGTCGCGGTGAGGTTGTAGACCTCGGCACCGAGCCGCTCTTCGAGGTCGAAGTAGTGCTTGCGCGTGAACTCGGCGTCCATCTGCTTCATCTTGACGCCGACGATCTTCAACGCCGCGTCCTCGAACCGGGAAATGATCTTTCCGGCGTATCCACGCACCAACGCGTCCGGCTTCAGCAGTACGAGAGTGCGCTCCACCGGCTGTTCCTGATCCTGGGCCATCGTTTCCCTTTCAGCTTTCAGGCAAGCGATATGACGGACTTTCAGCTTGTCATCGACCCGGGATCACCGGGGCCGGAACAAGTGCTCCGGAGCGAAGCGGAAATCGAAAATCCCTGGATGAGCCCCTGAGCCACGCAGGGCCGCGTAGTCCCCAACCGTGCCGCCCTGCGTGGCCGTGCAGTGAGACTCCCACCGGACACCGCCCGTGAACGGACAGATTGTCCGCGTACTTCTCGTGCGATTCGCTGCGAAGAGAACCTTCTTGTGATAGGGAGTCAACTTCCTTTACTAACAAGTCAGTTGAATACTTTGCTCCCCTGTCAAGGCTCCGCGGCCGAACGGTACGGACAACTTGTCCGCGCACCGGCCCTCGCGGACTGGAAAGGTTCCTGGCCGGCGGGGTGGCGATCTTCCGGACGGTGCCGCGAGCCGTCCGGAAGGCTGTCACCACGTTCACACCGCCGAGTGCCGGGAACCCTCACGAGCGGTTCCCGGCACTTCTCTCCGGTCAGACGAAAAGGAGTCCGCGTGCTTTCTGTGGAAACCCCCGCGAGGACTGAGCTGGGCAGGTTCTTCGAGGTCTCGGCCCGGCAGTTCGCCTCCGATCAGCCCGTACCCGAGATGTTCTCGGCCGCCGTCGACGCGGAGTGGCACCGGCTCCTGAACGACCCCGGGTACGCGGCGTTCTGCGCCGAGCACGCGGGCCGACCGGTCCGCCACGTCGAGAACTCCGGCTTCGGCAGGATCTCGTGGGTCGACGCGTACGAGGAGATGTTCGGCCAGCTGCCGCAGGTGTGGTTCACCGACGCCGACGGGGTACTGAACGAGCGGGCGTTCACGCGCTACCGGGAGACCGGCGAGGTGTGGGCGGAGTGGGACTGCACCCCTCTCCCCAGTGACGACGTCGTACCATCCGTTGCCGGATGACGACCGGCCCACGAACAGGAGCGCCCCGGACCCCCGTCGGGGCGCTCCGCCTCGTCGAGGCGCAGACGACCGAGCCTCGCACGGTGGACATCGCGGGGTACGTGGACGCGGTGTCGGCGCACTGCCCCTACCTCGCGCCGTCCGTACGCCATGGCCTGACCACCTGGACGGTCTACGAAGTCGCGAGCGACGACCGCGAGTTCGTAGAAGCGGGGCTGTTCCACGCGGGCGTCCAGGCGGCGGAATGGGTCCGCCCCCTCGCGGCCCGCCCGCACGGCGCGCTGGTGTGCGAGAACGTCGTCCTCCTCGGGGCTACAGACCGTCTCCTGGACTGGCCGCACTGGGCGCTGAAGCACCTGTACGGCCCGGTCGGCCTGATGATCGGCAAGTTCCACCACAGCGAAGAACGACTCGACCGCGAGGACCGCCCCATCCCGCCCCCGCCGTACTCGTTCCTCCCGGTCCGCCCGGCCGTCCGCGTCCGGGACCCCCGTTTCCTCGCGGACACGCCCGAACTCGCGGACGCGCTCGCGGTCGCGGTGGACGATGGCCGGGACGTCTTCGCACACCTCTCCCACAACTGGCAGGCGGTAAAAGCATGGTCACGTTCCCTCCCTGTCCCGCAGAAGCACGAGCGGCAGCGGAAACCGCCTGCGGAGGCCCCGTAGAGCTGAAGGAGCTGACGAACCGCCGGGGTTCGGCGGTCTGGAAGGCCACCGGCCCCACCGGCGCGGTCGCGGTGAAGACCGGCTACGACGACGGCGTGATCGTCACGGTCCGGGAGGCGGCGATGCTGACGGCGCTCCCCGGCCACAAGGTGACCGCCGGCGGATACGACGGCGGGGCGTGGCTGGTCACCCCCTGGCACGACGGCCCCTCGACCTGGAAGACCTTCACGGCAGTACGAGCGGGCGACGGCGACCGCGCACCGGCCCTCCGCGCGGCCGTCGAACTGTGCCGGGCCGTCGCCGGCCTCCACGCCTCCGGCTGGGTCCACGCCGACCTCCAGCCCGCCCACGGCATCCACACCCCCGACGGCGTCCGCCTCATCGACTTCGCCTGGTCCCGCCCCGAACCCCACGGCCCGGTCGACGGCTACCGGGGCGGCATCGTCCACCTGATGGCCCCCGAACTCGCCGTCGCAGCCCGCGACAAGCAAACCGTCCTCGCCACCCGGCACAGCGACGTGTACGCGCTGGCGGGCGCGCTGTGGACCTGCGCGTCGGGAGCCTGGCCGCTCGACTACCGAGCCGCGGGCATCGACCGCCAGGCCGTGGCCCAAGACGGCATCCGCGACGCCATCGCCACGGGCCGACTCCCCCTGGCCCCACCCACGTGGTCCGCGTTCCACAACGCCTTGCGTCCCGTACTCACCGCGTCTCCCGAACACCGGCCTACAGCAGCCGAGTTGGCGCAGATCCTGTGTGCTGTCCAGGCGTGATCTCTCTCCGCGAGCTGCGCCCGGACGACGCACCCGCCGTCCAGCGCATCTACAGCGAACCGTCCGTACGCCATCTGCCGAGGCCAGCCATGACCGCCGCCTCGGCCACGGCATGGCTGACGGCGTGCTTGGCCGAACAGCGCGCCGTCTCAAGGAAGTTGTACTGCTTCGGCATCGACCGCACTGGCGACCTCATCGGCGTGATCAAACTCCGTGTCGAGGGAACGACCGCCGCCCTCAGCTACATCCTCCGCGACGACGCCTGGGGCCACGGGTACGCGACCACGGCGGTGGCCCTCGTCCTCGACTTCGCGTTCAGGACCCTCCGTCTGACCTCGGTCAACGCCAAACACCACCCCGACAACCACGCGTCAGCGCAGGTCCTGACCAAAACCGGCTTCACCCGCACCGGTCACTGCACCTACAGAGTGGCCACGGTGCGTAGCTGAATGGGGCACGCCGGCAGCAAGTACGCGCCAGAGATGCAGACAATCTGTCCGTAGGCGCTTTCCGGGAACCCCTTGACGACCAGCGCGCCAACCCTCCTCAAAACTGACCTATTTCACACGAATAACACCTCTTTAACCTCTTCACGAACACGCGATGCGAGCCCTCGTCCCGGCATCCGCAGCCTCCACCCTCACGACGCCCCGCTGTCGATCCCGTTAACGCTCGGCAACCACAGGCACGGAACAACTCCCTTTCCGTACCCTGATTCGAGTCCTCCATCGCGAAGGGAAAGAACCACCGATGAGTGAAAACCTGACGCTGGGACGCCGACTCCGCACGGCACGCAAGACCCGCCAACTGTCCGCCGCCCAGCTGGCGCAGAAGGTCGCGGTCTCCCCGAGCTACATCCAGAAGCTGGAGTCCGGCGCGCGGAAGGCTTCACCGTCGCTGATCCTGGCGCTCGCCAAGGCGCTGCGCTTCGGCCCGGAGGTACTGACCGGCCAGCCGTACTACGGGGAGCCGGAGGCGGAGGACCGCGTCCACGCCGTCATCCCCGAACTCCGCCGCCTCCTCCTCTGCTACGACAGCCCCGACGACCTGGAGATCGCACCACGCTCCCTCGCCGTGCTGGCCTCGGAGGTCGACCAGGTGGCGACGCTGCGCCGCGATGCGCGGTACGCGCCGATGGGCCCCCTGCTCCCGCCGATCATCACCGAACTCACGCACGTGGCTCTCAACAGCCGGGGCGAGGAACGCAGCAAGGCGTTCTGGCACCTGGCGCGCGTCTACCGCGCGGTGAACTCCCTCGCGCACAAGATGGGTCACCACGACCTGTCGAGTACAGCGCTGGAGCGGGTGCGGTGGGCGGCGGACCGTTCCGACGACCCGCTGATGCAGTTCACGGCCGGCTACCTGGTCACGGGGGCGATGCTCCGCCAGGGCGCCTACACCACCGCGCGCCGCAAACTCCTGCAACTGCGCGGCGAGTTGGAACGGCTCCAGCCGGAACGCTCGTACTCGGACGACGCTCTCGCGATCGACGGCGCACTGCTGCTGAAACTGGCGGTCCTGGAGGCGCGGGAGAACAACGCGGACCGCGCGGATGCGTACCTGCGGGAGGCCGAGCAGGTGGCGGCGCTCGCGGGGAACCGGGACTCTCTGGCGTACGAGATGTCCTTCGGTCCGACGAACATCCGTATCCACGAGGTCCACGCGATGATCGACATGGGCGACACGGAACAGGCGCTCGCCCGGCTCGCCGAGTGGTCCCCGGCCTCCGGGAGCGAGTGGGTGCCGCCGGTGACGACGGTCGGGGAGCGGTCGAGCCACCACTTCATCGACGTGGCGTCCGCGAAGCTGGCCGTCGGTGACCGGGCGGGCTCTTTCACCGACCTCAAGCGGGCACGGAAGGTCGCGCCGAACCACACTCGCTTCCACCCGTCCGTCCGGGAGACGACAGCGGCGCTGCTGAGGGTGGAGTCACATCCCTCCAACGAGCTTTCCGCGTTCGCGAGTTGGACCGGCCTAAGCTCAACATGACTGTTTGTCAAGGCCCTTGAGGAGCGGACCCTACGGACTATCTGTCCGCGCACCGAACTCGCTGAATGGAATGGTCTCTTCACACATAGTGGTGAGGAGG
Organism: Streptomyces niveiscabiei; assembly: GCF_001419795.1. Classification (GTDB taxonomy): domain Bacteria; phylum Actinomycetota; class Actinomycetes; order Streptomycetales; family Streptomycetaceae; genus Streptomyces; species Streptomyces niveiscabiei. The sequence continues at coordinate 666 of NZ_LIRL01000224.1, read as the reverse complement.
CCATTTCCATGTCCGACGTCAATCCCGCGGCCCACGTCCGTCCGCCGCGCTGGATGCCCATCGGGGAAGAGTCCGAGCTGTGCTCGGTGGGCGTGTGGTGGGACGTCGTCCGTGCCGGAGAGTCCGTGGGCCGCCGCGCGGTCGAGATCCTCCGCGAGAGCCGCGAGCCCCTCGGGCCGGTGATCATGGACTTCGAGGGCGCGGAACCCCGGATGTACTTCCTGGTCCCCGTCGGTACGGCGGCGGACTGGGCCGAGCCGGAGACGGTAGCCCTGGGCCCCAACTGCCACGTCGTCGTGCCGTCCGCCGAGACCACGACGCCGCCGGGGATGCACTGGTACGTCCGCGCGAGCGGACCTCGAACGCTGACCCTTCCCGCGGCCCTGCGCCGCGCGCTGATCCGGGCCCGCGCCGAACAGCGCGGCCCCGCAGGGGAACCGGCCCTCTGATGTCCCTGAGCATCTCCTTCGCGCTGCTCTTCGGGGTCCTCGTCTTCGTCCTGATCCGGGGCAAGACGGTGAAGCCCGGCCCCGCGACCGTCTGCGTGCTCTTCGGGTTCTTCCTCGCGAGCACCTCCATGGCCCCGAGCATCAGCCAGCTCGTGACCAGCTTCGCGGACGCGATCAGCGGCCTGCGCCTCTGAACCCCCCTCGCACCTCCCCCCCC
>NZ_LIRL01000223.1 GCF_001419795.1 Streptomyces niveiscabiei | reverse complement strand
AGCTACGTCGGGGCCGACGTAGCTCGCGCCGGGCAGGTCCTGGGTCGCGGCGTACAGGGTGGGCAGGGCACCCGCGCGGTCGGACTGGGCGACGAGGCGGTTGCCGAGGGACATGACGCCGCGCATCACGGGGTTGACGTGGTGGCTCTGGCGGGTCGTCGCGGACCAGCCGGGGTGGGCGGCGAGGGCGCGGACGACCTCGGTGCGGAGGGCGGCGTAGGAGGCGGCGTCCGTGCTGGCCGCGTCCATGTGGCGGTTCCAGCGCAGCAGGCGGTTCCTGAGGGTCTCGGCGGCCGGGGTGAGGTCCTTCAGCGCCGCCAGTCTGTCCAACAGGGGTGCGGCTGAGGCGAGTTGGGTGTCCATGTGGATCGTGCCGATCTCCTCGGGCGTCCACTTCTCGCGTTGCTGGAGGAGGGTTCTGATGCGGTCGGCCCGGTGCGCGGGGGCGAACTCGACACCCAACTCCCGTGCCGGGCCCCGCTGGTTGGCCATCACCGCGATGCCGTCGGTCAGTTCGGCGCGGGGCGTCTCGTGGACGCCGGTCCACTCGTGGCCCGGTTCCCAGGCCGGGACCAGGCGGACGCGGTTCGCCTCCGCGCGGACCGGGACGCGGCCGGCGACCCTGTGCAGGGTGCCTCCGGCGGTGTCGGCGGCCTGGACGACGTTCACGGGTTCGCACCAGGTGTCCAGGGCGGCGTCCACATCACCCACATCACGGGCCCTCAGCAGCTTGAGGAGCGCCTCGAACCCCAACTCCCCCGTCACGCGCGGCGGATAGCGCAGGCTCACCGCCAACGGGGTCGCGTCGTCCAGCCCTTCAGGCCCACCGGCGATCACCGGCCCCCGGGCTGTCTCCAACACCTCGACCTCCACGGGCGATTCGCCCGCGACCTCGATCACTTCCGTATGCCGGTGAACCCGGCGCCACACCCCGTCCGGGCCCAGCGCCTCCACACCGGCGCCGGTCCGCCTCAGCCGTTCCTTGTACAGGTCCTGGTAATCGGCCATCGCGTTCGTGATCGCCCAGGCGACGGTCCCCGTGTGCCCGAAGTGCGCAATGCCGGGCACGCCGGGCACCGCGAGCCCCACGACGTCGAACTCGTCACAGGCCAGCCGGAGTTGCTGATAAATACCGGGGTCCTCGATGAACCGGTGCGGGTCCCCGGCGATCAGCGCGCCGCCACTGACCGTCCGACTCCCGTCCAGCACCCACCCGTTGCTCCCCGAGGTGGCCGGCCCATCGGTGGCGAACAGGGACACCGCGTCGGGCCCGAGATGCCGTATCGCCTCCTCACGCCAGAGCTTGGCGGGAAAGCCGGCGAAGAGGATGTGAACGGAGAGCCAGACGGCAAGGGGCGTCCAGGGCGACCAGGGGCCAGGGGCGAGGCCGACAC
>NZ_LIRL01000222.1:7065-7732 GCF_001419795.1 Streptomyces niveiscabiei | reverse complement strand
GTGTTGAGCCGAGGCGGGGGTGGGGGTGAGTGCGAGGGTGGCTGCCGTTGCGGCGGCGGTGGTGATGAATCCCCTTCTGGAGAGGGGGAGTTGGGGCGAGGGCATGGCGGGTGCTCCTTCGCGGGGGTCACAGGGTTTCGCCGAGGTCGCGGTGTGCGCGGGCTCGGGAGGGTGCCGGGACGGTGTGCAGGACCGTCCCGGCACGTCTGGGGGAGGCGTCAGCGCAAGCGGCCGACGCCCGCGCCGCGCGCGACGACCGACGGGACCAGGCACGGGGAGTCGACCCGGGTGCGCAGGGTCGGGGTCCAGCCCGCGCCGGACTGGAGGGTCTCGGCGGGTATCTCCGCGTTGTGCACGGCGATGAGGTCGACGCGGCGGCCGTTGACGTAGTTGTTCTCGGCCGTCAGCGGGGACTCGTTCCACTTCTTGATGACCTTGCCGACGCTGGTGCCGGCGGGCAGCGAGATCGCGTTGTCGCTCGCGTACAGCGCGGAGTCGGTGCCGACGCCGAAGAGGTAGTAGTCCGACTTCTGTGCCTCTTCGACGACGTAGTGGTTGTTGTAGACGTCGACCTGCCCGAACCGCACGCGCGGGGAGCGCTGGAGGATGCCCGCGAAGCGGTTGTGGTGCATCGTGACCTTGAGCTTGCCCGCGTCGAGCGCGGCGG
>NZ_LIRL01000222.1:0-7009 GCF_001419795.1 Streptomyces niveiscabiei | reverse complement strand
GTTGTGGTCGATCCACACGTGGTCGGTGCCGAAGACGACGACCGCGTCGTACTCCGAGTTCCAGTTGCCGGTGTGGTTGTCGTCGGTCGGGTCCCACTTGGGGAAGCAGTCGAGGGGCGCCTCGATCGTGAGGTTGCGCAGGATGACGTTCGAGACGCCCTTGATCTGCAAACTCCCGCCCAGGATCCCGGAGTTCTTGCCGACGCCGACGATCGTCGTGTTGCTCGGGACGTTGGCCTTGATGACCGAGTCCTGGTTCGCGGCGGAGGCGACGCGGGCGTCCTCCTGCGGGCCCATGGCGACCTTGTCGTTGCCGTAGACGGCCGGGTCGTAGTCCTTCAGGTACTGCTGGAGGTCGTACCCGCCCGCCTCGAAGGCTTCGCAGCCCTCGGAGACCGCGTCGATCATCCCCTGCACCTTGATGATCTTGGGAGCGCTCCCGCCGGCCGCGAGGGCGGCCTTGAACTCCGCCCAGGTGGTGACGGTGTAGACGTGCTCGGCGTCGGCCGCGGCTCCTCCGGTGGTGCCGGTGCCGTACGAACCCCAGCCGTCGCCTGTGCCGAGTACCTGGCGGGACAGGTCCGTTCCGCGTTGCGGCTGGGCCTGGGCCTGGGCTGCGACGCCGGTCAGCGAGAGGACGAGGGCCGTGCAGCCCAGGATCGCGCCGGATCGCTTCAGGCGGCGTGCACTGACATGATCATGACACTTTCGTGCGTACATGGTGCGGCTCTCCTTTTTCGGAACAGGGGGGTGGGGTGCTACTCGGCCACGGCGTCCGGCCACGTGATCCACGACTCCGGGATCTCCTCGTCCAGGCGGCGCGCCTCGCTCCGCGCCAGCACCCTGGTTCTGACCAACTCCCGTGCCACCAGGCGGGCTACGGCGATCGCGCCCGGCGGGTTGAAGTGCGTGTTGTCCTGCTCGGTGGCGGTCCAGTTGAAGTACTTCTTCGTCTCCTCCACGCCCAGCTGCTGCCACAGCGCGAGGGAGAGGGCCTGGGTGTCGAGCAACGGGACCTTCGCCGCCGCTGCCAGGGCTCTCATCGATGCCGGGTACTCGCCGTGGGTGGGCACCGAGTTGCCCTGGGCGTCGAATCTGCGGCGCTCTATCGAGGTGGCGAGGACGGGGCGGGCGCCTTTGGCTCGGGCGCCGTCGATGTAGAGGCGGAGGTAGTCCTGGTACGTCGTCCAGGGTTCCGTGTAGCGGGTGGGGTCCTCGGCCTTTTCGTCGTTGTGCGCGAACTGGATGAGGAGGAAGTCGCCGGGTTTGATTGCGTCGAGGATGACTTCGAGGCGGCCCTCGTCGACGAAGCTCTTGGAACTCCGGCCGTTCACGGCGTGGTTGGCTACGGATATTCCCTTGTGCAGGAAGAAGGGCAGGGCCATTCCCCAGCCGGTTTCGGGGGCGGCGGGGGCGTATTTCTGGGCGGCGGTGGAGTCGCCGGCGATGTAGAGAGTGCGGCGGTTCGCGGAATGGGCGGGGGTGGTTACGGTGAGGGGGATCGCAGCGAGGGCCGCCACGGAAACCTGTCTACGGGTGAGGGACAAGGTAGGTCAGCCTTTCTTTTTTCACGGGTGGCCTGCACCCTGCGACGTACAGGCCACCCCAACGGCGAAACCCAGCAATTAACCTCGCTGCTGCTTCCACTCAGCCTGAGCCGCGTTCAATTCCTCGGCCAACTTGTCCAGGAAGTCCTTCGCGCTCATCTTCCCGAGCAGCACCTTCTGGAAGTTCGGCTCGTTGTCGGCCTTGGAGATCGTGTTCCAGTCAGGCAGGTAGTACGGCAACTGAACGATGCTGGTGGACCCGTCCGTCAGCGCCGCAGCCGCCAACTTCGTGGGCTCCGCCTTCTGCACCCACGCATCGCCGGCGGCCTCCGTATTGGACGGCACCTGCCCGGCCGACTCGTTGAACTTCGAGTTCTCCGCCTTGGACAGCGCGAACTCGATGAACTTCCACGCGGCCTCCTTGTTCTTGGAGCTCTTGAAGATCCCGAGCCCGTCGACGGGGTTGGAGACCTGGACCCGCTTGCCGTTCGCGGCGGTGGGAGAGGGAATTCCCCGGAACTTCCCGACCCCGAGCGCCTTCACGTGGTCCTGGTAGGAACCGAGGTTGTGGTTGAGCATCCCGATCGTGCCGGAATCCCACTGCGCGACCATCTTCGTGAAGTCGTTGTTGAGGTCGGCGGAGGGGGTGACCTTCTTGTAGAGCGCGGCGTACTTCTCCAGCGCGGCGACGTTCTTGGGATCGTTGACGGTGGTCTTGTCACCGTTCCAGAAGGAGGTGATCTGGGACTGCCCGTACATCGCGTCGAGGGCCTGCGCGATGGACCCGGCACCACCACGGATGGTGTAACCGAATTCATTCTTGCCGGAGTCGGTGAGTTTCTCGGCGGCGGCGTAGAAATTGTCCCAGGTGGTGGGCGGCTGGAGCCCGGCCTTGCTGAACAGGTCGGTCCGGTAGTACAGAACGCCGTTGTTGGCGGAGGTGGGAATGGAGTAGAGCGTCCCGTCGCCGCCCCCGGCGGCTTTGAGGGAGGCGACCATGTCCTTGTTGAGCTTGCTGCTCAGCGGCGATTTCGCGAGTTTGTCGTCGAGCGGCTCCAGCGCCTCCTGCGCGGCGAACCCGGCGAGCATGGCCGCGCCGACCCCGCCGACGTCGGGCAGGCCGCCGCCGCGGATCGTGGTGTCGACCTTGGACTGGTACTCGGTCGCGGCGATCCCGACGTACTCGACCTTGATGTCGGGGTTGGCCCGCTCGAAGTCGGCGATGACCGTCTTCCAGATGTCGGTGCGGACACCGCCGTTGTTGTCCCAGAAGACGATCTTCCCGGTGCCGCTGCCCTCGGACCCCTTGTCGCCGCTGCCGCTGCCGTCGTCGCCGCAGGCGGTTGCGGTGAGGGCGAGCACGGACCCCAGGGCGACGGCCGCGGCGGCGCGGCTGTTTCTGCGGTTTCTGTTCTTCATCGGTCGGCTCTCTTCATTGAGGTGTCTGCTCGGTCCGGTCGTGGGGGTCAGTGCGTGCGGGCGGTGTGGGGTGCCCAGCCGTCGGTGCCCTTGAGGTAGGCGGTGACGGTGTGTCCTGTGGCCTGATCATCCGTCAATTGGGGTCGGTCCGGGGTGACTTCGGCTGAGGCTCCGGCGCCGTGGTTGCGGTACTCGGCGAGCCGGGCGTCGCGCCAGGAGAAGCCGCCCATGTCGGTCCAGGGTGCCGCCTTGATCGCGGCGGGGAGTTCGGTGTCGCGGATCAACACCTGTGCCACGGCGTCGGGTTGGCCGCCGGGGTGCCAGGGCCGGCCGAGGTGGAAGCTGCCGGCGGGGGCGTCGCTGACGATCCGGGAGCGGGTGATCAGGAACCCGTAGGGGTTGCCCGTCCAGGTCGAAGCGGCCGTGATGTAGCCGTTGTTGGTGTCGGAGCCCCGGCTCAGCGCCCGGATCTCGGAGCGTTCGATCACGGTCGTGGCGCGGCCGTAGACGAAGTCGACGTCCCCCTCGATGTAGGAGCCGCGGATGTAGACCCGGCTGACGGTGGTCAGGTTGGGGCTGTCGGTCATCAGGGTGTCCTGGTTGCCCAGGAAGGCGGTGTCCTCGAAGACGATCCGGTCGCCGGTCGTCTTCATCGCCAGCGCCTGTTCGCCGTTCAGCTCGACCGCGGCCTCGTCGAAGTCGTTGCTGAAGGTGAGGTGCCGGGCGGTGACGTCGTTCGCGGCGATCCGTACCGTCGCGCTTCCCGTCGAACCGCCGTGCTCGGCGGGCGTGTCGTAGACGATGACGGTGTCGGCGCGGCTGTGTCCAGTCCCTTGCAGGAGGATCTTCGGCTTGTTCGCGGGGATGAACACCTTGGCGCGGTAGGTGCCGGGGGCGATCGCGATGGTCACGGGTACGTCGTTGCCCGCCGGTACGGCGTCCACGGCGGCCTGGACGGTCGGGTAGGCGGCGGGGACGTTCAGCGTCGTGCCGATCTGCTTCTGCGGGCCGGAGAAGCGCGTCACCAGCGCGGGTACGGCCGCGGCCGGGTCGAGCCGATAGCCGTAGAAGTCACGGGGGTTGAAGGCGGTTCCCCAACTGTCCGTGCGGCCGGTCGTGTTGCGCAGGATCGAGCCGCGTTGCACCAACTCGGCTGTGGTGTCGGCCTGGTAGGGGTGTTGGACGCCGTCGTAGTAGCTGTTCTCGATGACCATCCTGGTGCGGCCCCGGGCCCAATTGCCGTACGTCCAGACCGGATCGGCGTCGGCGACCTGTGCGGACAGGTAGTTGTTGTAGAGGTGCGCGTAGGCGCAGTTGTCCGCCGAAGGGTTGCGTTGTTTGGTGCCGGTGAACCAGTTGTGGTCGATGGTGATCTGGGTGAGCGCGTTCGTCGTCCAGCCGATGCCCAGCGCCTTGTTGTGGTTGCGGAACTGGTTGTAGGAGACGGTGACGTACTGGCTGTCCTTGCGGATGTCGAGCAGTCCGTCGCCCATGTGCTGGAGGCGGTTGTGGTCGATCCACACGTGGTCGACGGTGTCCATCTGGATCGCGTCGAAGTCGGTGGTCTTGCCGTCCCAGTCGCCCTCGACGTACGAGTCGCGGATCGTCAGGTTGCGGATGATGACGTTGCTGGTGCCGGGGGTGAGGTGGAGTTCGCCGTGGACGATCTCGCCGGTGTCGCCCACGCCGATGACGGTCTTGTCCGAGGCGACGACGATGTTCGAGCCGAACGGCTCCACGGCGATCGAGCCCTTGACGCGGATGACGTAAGGCTCGGGCGCGGAGGCGTACTTGGCCAGGGACGCCTGGTCGGTGACGGTGACGACCTGGCCGCCGGCGCCGCCGGTGGTGCCGCCCGCGAGGGAGGCGAAGCCGTGCGGCTTGTCGGTCCAACGGGAGGGGTGTGTACGGGAGTTGTCGAGGGGCGGGGTCGCGGAGGGGCTGTTCGCGGAGGGGCTGTTCGTCGAGCGGGCGCCCTCAACGGCCGTTCCCTCTCGGGCCGTTGTTCCGGCGGCTCCCGCCTCTCCAGCCGTTCCGAGTCCCAGGGCTGCGACCATGCCGAGCAGGGCGGCCAGGACCAGCCCGGCGCCCGGTCTGCGCTTGCTAGGGAAGTGCGTCATTGCGGCTCCCAACAGGCGTGTTGAGTACGTGAGTTACAGAGAAGTGATCCTGAAGCGGGTGAAGACGGCGGAGCCCGCGTGCCCGCTCCCCTCGGGTGCGAGGGCGACGAGTCCGAGCAGGGCGCCCACCCACCGCCAGGGCGTGGCGGCGAAGACGGGGCCCGACGGACGCAGGCCCTCGCCGACGTCGTAGAAGAACCGGCAGCGTGCCCCCTCGCCGATCTCGATGCGCAGCCGTACCCGTCCCGTGGGCACCAACTGCGGGTGTGCGGCGTCCCGTTCGCGCTCGGCGACGCCTTCGGCGAACCGGTGCACGAGGTGGACCGTGCCGTCGGGGCCGCGCTGGAGCCCGATCCAGCTGAACGCGTCGCCGAGGACGGCGAGTCCGCCCCGGGCGCCGGGGTCCTCGCTGGGCAGTTCGAGGTTCACCTCGACGGCCGACGGGCGTCCGGGGAGCCGCTGGGTGAGGATGTTGGGGAGTTTGCGCAGGTCGTGCGTGTCGGCGGTGCGGACGCAGGACAGCCGCAGGCCGTCCCCGGAGTGCTGGGTGGCCCAGCCGTCCTGCGGGTTCGCCGTCCACGCCCACTGCCGGCCGAAGCGTCCGCCGGGGAAGTCGTCGTCGGTGGCGGGCGCGGCGTCCGGCTGCGGGGGCAGGTCGGGGCGCTTGTGTACGGCGACGGGGGCCCCGTCGGCGCCGAGGACGGGCCAGCCGTCGTCGCCCCAGCGCATCGGCTGGAGGTGAACGACCCTGCCGTAGGCGCCGCGTTGCTGGAAGTGCAGGAACCAGTCCTCGCCCGTCGGGGTGCGTACCCAGCCGCCCTGGTGGGGGCCGTTGACGTCGGTGTCCTTCTGTTCGAGGACGATGCGTTCCTCGTAGGGGCCGAAGAACTCCCGTGCGCGGAAGGCTCCTTGCCAGCCGGTCTCCACTCCCCCGGCGGGCGCGAGGATCCAGAAGCGGCCCTCGTGGCGGTAGAGCTTGGGGCCTTCGAGGGTGAACCAGCCGGGGATGCGGTCGGCGTCGACGATGACCTTGCCCTCGTCGAGAAGTGACCGTCCGTCAGGGTTCATGCGGTGGCCGGTGAGGCGGTTCTTCACGCCGGAGCGGGACTTGGCCCAGGCGTGGACGAGGTACGCCTCGCCGGTCTCGTCGTCCCACAGGGGGCAGGGGTCGATCAGGCCCTTGCCTGCCTTCACCAGGTGCGGGCGGGTCCAAGGGCCCCTGATCTCGGGGGCGTTGACCTGGTAGATGCCCTGGTCGGGGTCGCCCCAGAAGATCCAGAACCGGTCGTCGTGGTGCCTGAGCGAGGGCGCCCAGACTCCGCAGTCGTGCCGGGGGCTCCTGAACTCCGCCGCAGGCTCCAGGAGTTGGAGCGCGTGTCCGACGAGCGTCCAGTTGACGAGGTCCCGGGAGTGCAGCAGCGGCAGCCCCGGTGCGCGGCCGAAGCTGGACGCGGTGAGGTAGAAGTCGTCGCCGACGCGCAGGACGTCGGGGTCGGACCAGTCCGCGTTGAGGATCGGGTTCGTGTACGTCACTGGCTGACCGCCTTCCGGACCAGGGCCGTCGCCTCGTCGCGCCCGAGCCGCCCGTCGGCGACGACGGTGACGATCCGGCGTACGGCGGTCTCGGCGGGCGGGATCGCCAGCCGTTCGGCGGACGCCAACGACGAGCCCACGCCGGGGTATTCGGCGGTGCGGACGAACCACGGGTCGCGCCGGGTGAGGTCGGTGGCGCCCGCGAAGACGAGGGTCCAGCCGGCGCCGGCGAGCGCGAGCCAGTCGGCGCGCGTGCCGTGCACCTCGGTCTCGCCCTCGGCGTCCGGGGTGAAGACGTCGGGCGGTGAACTCTCCTTGCGGGCCCGCCAGAAGAAGCCGCCGTACGCTGCGCCGGGGCGGCCGTTGGTGGCGGGGCTGCCGATGGTCAGG
>NZ_LIRL01000221.1:500-35788 GCF_001419795.1 Streptomyces niveiscabiei | reverse complement strand
GAGGGCGGGCGGGGCGGGTCGCGGGAAGTGCACGAGGAGCTGCGGGCCGGGGTGGAGGTCGAGGTGCGCGGGCCGCGCAACCGGTTCCCCCTCGTCGCCGGGGCGCCCGCGTACGTGTTCGTCGCGGGCGGGATCGGGATCACGCCGATCCTGCCGATGCTGCGGGCGCTGCCGGAGGGTACGCCGTGGCGGCTGCTGTACTGCGGGCGGTCGCGGGCGTCGATGCCGTTCCTGGAGGAGGTCGAGAAGTTCGGCGGGGACCGGGTGTCCGTGATCGAGGGGCGGGGTGGACTCGACGCGTTCCTAGGGGAGTTGCCGGAGGGTGCGGCCGTGTACTGCTGCGGGCCCGAGGGGTTGGCGGCGGCGGTCGGGGAACGGGTGCCCGGGGTGCGGCTCGAACGGTTCGGGGCGGCCGGGACCCTGGCGTCCGACGTGCCTTTCGAGGTCGAACTCCGGCGCAGCGAGCGGGTGTTGACGGTCGCCGCCGGCTCCTCCGTGCTGGCCGCCGTGCGCGCGGAGCTGCCGGACACGCTCTACTCCTGCGAGCAGGGTTTCTGCGGAACGTGCCGGCAGCGGGTACTGGAGGGCGAGGTGGACCACCGGGACGAACTCCTCACCGATCAGGAGCGCGACGGCTCCATGCTGATCTGCGTCTCCCGGACGCGCGGCGGACGGCTCGTCCTCGACCTGTGAACGCCCTTGCCCCGGCGGTCGGTTGAAGTCGGGTACCGCTCGGTAAAGTTGTCGGCATGACAACCGGGGTGCGTCGGAGAATGGGTGTGGAGGAGCGGCGTCAGCAGCTCATCGGGGTCGCGCTCGAACTGTTCGCCCAGCGCTCCCCCGACGAGGTGTCGATCGACGAGATAGCGGCGGCGGCCGGCATCTCCCGGCCGCTCGTCTACCACTACTTCCCCGGCAAGATCAGCCTGTACGAGGCCGCGTTGAAGCGGGCGTCGGAGGATCTGGCGAGCCGGTTCGTGGAGCCGCGCGAAGGGCCGCTCGGCACCCGGCTGCTCCGGGTCATGCGGCGGTACTTCGACTTCGTCGACGACCACGGCCCCGGGTTCGCGGCCCTCCTGCGCGGCGGCCCGGCGGTGGGCTCCTCGACGACCAACGCGCTCATCAACTCCGTGCGCCAGGAGGCGTACGAGCAGATCCTCTCCCACCTGGAGATCACCGACCCGCCGCCCCGGCTGGAGCTCCTCGTCCGCTCCTGGATCTCCCTCGCCGAGTCCACGGCCCTGATCTGGCTCGACGGCCGGCGCATCCCCCGCGAGGAGCTCCAGCTCCAACTCGTCCACGACTTCGCCGCGTTGACGGCGGTGACCGCCGCGTTCGACGACGAGCTGAAGGCGCTGCTGCGCCCGCTGCTGACCGGCGAACCGGCGGACGGGCCGTTCGGACTGCTGGCGGTGCGGCTCATCGAGCTGGCGTCGTAAGGGAGTTGGGGGCTCTTACCACTGGGCCTTCGTGTACGAGGGGTCCAGTTCGCGGACCTCGGCGGAGGCGTGCACCGTGTGCCAGCCCTCGGCGGGGAGGTGTTCCTTGAGCAACTCCAGGACGGCGGCGGTCAGTTCGGCCTTGACCTCGGTGGTGCGGCCGGCCAGGAGGCCGAGGGTGACGTGCACGACGGCGTGGCCCTCCTCCTCGTAGCCGAACGCCGTGTGCCCGGCGGCGCGGAACTGGGTCTTGCACGCCTCGGGCTTGGCGGCGGCGATCTCGACGACCGCGGTGTGCAGGGCGCGGGCGAAGGCGGCGTGGTCGAAAGCCTGGGTGAGCTCGGCGGAGTGGTCGACGGTGATCTGGGGCACGCGGGGGCTCCTCGGTGGGCGGCTCGGGCTTGCGGGCTCGGGCTTGCGGGCTCGGGCTGATGGGCTTCGCGGCCACCTTAACCTCGGGATCAAGCGCTCACCTCGGCCGCGCGGCGCTCACCTCAGGCGCAGGGCCAGCATCGCGATGTCGTCCTCGCGGCCGTCGGCGAAGCAGCTGAGGAGCAGGTCGCAGAGGGCGCCGAGGCCGTCGGGGGCGCCGGCGGCGGCCGTCCGCAGGTGGGTGAGGGACGTCGCGAGGTCGGTGCCGCGGGTCTCGATGAGTCCGTCGGTGACCATCAACAGGCGCTGTCCGCGCACGAGTTGGAACTCGGTCGGGGCGGGCCTCGGGAGGCCGAGGCCGAGCAGGGGGCCCGCCGCGTCGATGTACTCGGCGGTGTCCCCGGCGAGCACCAGCGGCGGGAGGTGTCCGGCGTTCGCGACGCGGACCCGGCCGGTGCCGGGGTCGACCAGGGCCAGGCAGACGGTCGCCGTGAAGTCGGGGTGGTAGTGCTGGAGCATGCGGTCCAGGCGCGTGGCGAGGGTTCCGGGGTCGTCGTCCTCGACGCAGTACGCGCGCAGGGCGTGCCGGATCTCGACCATCACGGTCGCCGCGTGCAGGGAGTGGCCGACGACGTCGCCGACGGCGGTGAGCACGCCGGAGCCGGTGGGCAGCGCGGCGTAGAAGTCGCCGCCGATCTCGGCCTCCAGGGAGGCGGGGACGTAGCGGACCTCGACGTCGACGCCGGGGAGCTTGGGCAGGGAGGCGGGGCGGGGCAGGAAGCTGTGCTGGAGGGTGAGCGCGACATGCCGCTCGACCTGGTACATCAGCAGCGGCTCGGCGGCCAGCGCGGTGGCCTGGGCGAGCCGGGTGAGCAGTCCGTCGTCCCCGGCGTCGGAGGCGTGCGCCGGGGGCGCGGGGGTCACCACGCACACCGGCGTACGGCCCTCGGGCGCGGGCGCGAGGATCAGCCGGGCGTCGTCGCGCACCCCCCGCCGGAAGTAGCCGACCGGCCACAGCGCGCCGGGCACGACCACGCTCCGGGTACCGCCGCGCCCCTCGGCGAGCCGGGTGACGAGCCGGACGACGGTCTCGTCGGCGTCCGCGTCGGGCCGCGCGGCCGGGGCCCGGCCGCGCGGCAGCCCCCGATACACCTCGCCGCGCGCGCCGACCACGAGCACGACGGCCGGTGCGCCGGTCAGCCGGGCCGCGCCGTCGGCCGCCGCGTCCGCCAACTCCTGTGCGTCGCGGGCGCCTTGGACGGTGACGATGGACTCGGCGAGGATCGCGAGCCGCCGCGCGGTCTCCTCGGCCACGCCGCGCGTGCGCGCCCCGCGCAGGGCCGCGCGGACGACGGCCTGGATCTCCCTCGGGTCGGCGGGGACGGTGAGATACGCCTCGCCGCCCACGTCGAGCCCCCGGCAGCGGTCGCTCGGCGCGACGGCCGCCGCCGAGAAGTGCACGACCGGCAGCCCGGCGGTCCCCGGCGTGGCCTTGAGCCGCCGGCACAGCTCGAAGCCGCTCATGTCCGGCAGCCCGACGTCCACGAGCGCGACGTCGAACGGCGCCCCGGCGCGCAGCCGTACGGAGACCTCGCGCAGCGCGTCGTGGCCGCTGGCCGCGTCGACGACCCGGTGGCCCGCGCGGCGCAGGACGGCGCCCATGGCGTAGCGGCTGGCCGCCACGTCGTCGACGACCAGCACGGTCGCGCCGGCGTCGTTCTCGGTGATCTGCTGAGTGTCGACGGCCGTCTCCTCTCCTTGCGCATGCGCGAGGCGAAGCCGCATTTACCGTTCGCTTGTCTTCGACAACGTACTGTGCCGTCAAGCCGTTCGGGAGAAAATCGCCACCGTGCGCCCCGGAACGGCGAACGTGCCCGAATTCCGCTCGTAGCGCGCCCCCTTCACGGTAGGGTCCGCTCCCGCGCGCTGAACAGGGTGCAACTCGTAGCCGGTACCGGCCAGTTCACGCACCTGCTGGTCCTGCGCGGTGGGCGTCGCGTTGAGGACGACGACCAGGTCACCGAGGCGCATGGTGATCACGCCGGGGGTCTCGGCGGGGCCCGACAGGGGGAACGACAGGGCGGACTGCACCTGGGCCGTCGTACGGAGCGAGAACGCCGTGTCGGTCGTACGGATCCTCAGCAGATCGCGGTAGGCGGCCGAGGCGGCGCGGATCTGGGGGCAGTTGACCTCGATGCTCGTCAACAGGGGCCTGGCGTAGGGCCACTTGTCGGTGTTGTCGGCGGCGGGTGGCAGGCCCCGGCCGAAGCCGTTGCCGTCGGCGCAGTTCCAGTGGATCGCGTTGAACCAGTCGCCGCTGTCGTAGGAGTTGCGGTCGAGGGACTTGGAGCGCAGGAGGTCGCTGCCGGCCTGGGAGAGGGCGGGGCCCTGGGAGAGGAGGGCGGTGGCCATCGCGAGGACCTGCATGCGGGCGCGGTCGTCGGGGGTGGTGTCGTGGGGGAGTTTGAAGGCGAGGGCGTCGAAGAGGGACTCGTTGTCGTGGGCGTCGGCGTAGGCGAGGGCGTCGCCGGGGTTCGCCGCGTATCCGGCGGGCTGTCCGTTGTAGTCGACCTGGGCGCCGGTGACCTGGTGGCCGCTGGTGTCGGTGAAGCGGTAGCCGGCGAGGTTGCCGGTCAGGCCGACCTTGATGAGGTCCTGGTAGTGCAGGAGGCGGGCCTTCTGCTCGGCCGTGGTGCCGTTGGCGGTCGAGGAGTTGGGGTCGGTGTAGAGGCCGGAGGCGAAGCCCTGGACGCCGGGGTCGGCGTCGAAGGGGCCGCCGCCGCGTACGGCGTCCCGGGCGCGGTCGGAGAAGGTGGCGATGCCGGTGCCGGCCATGTTCTTCTGCGTGGCCTGCACGAAACGGGCGTCGTCGGCGACCTCGCCGAAGTTCCAGCCCTCGCCGTAGAGGATGATCTTCCTGCCGTCCACCCCGTCCCTCTGGAGGGTGAGGGCGTCGAGCGCCTTGCGTACGGCGAGGATGTTGGCCTTGGGGTGGTGGCCCATCAGGTCGAAGCGGAAGCCGTCGACCTTGTACTCCTTGGCCCAGGTGACGACCGAGTCGACGACCAGCTTGCCCATCATCGCGTTCTCGGTCGCGGTGTTGGCGCAGCAGGTGGAGTTCGCGACGCTGCCGTCGGCCATCAGCCTCTGGTAGTACCCGGGTACGACCTGGTCGAGCACGCTGGTGTCGGCCTGGCCGGCCGCCGCCGTGTGGTTGTAGACGACGTCCATCACGACGCGCAGCCCGTCGTCGTTGAGCGCCTTCACCATCCGGCGGAACTCCGTCGTACGGGTTACGCCGTCCGGGTCCGAGGCGTACGAGCCCTCGGGGACCGTGTAGTGGTACGGGTCGTAGCCCCAGTTGTAGCCGTCCTTCGCGGCGATCTTCGCCACGCACTCCTGCTGCTTCGCGGAGTCGGCGGGCAGGGCGGCGAGGTCGCAGTCCGTGGTGGCCTGGTCGGCGCGCTTCTCGGGGATGGTGGCGATGTCGAACGCGGGGAGCAGGTGGACGTAGTTGGCGCCGGACCTCGCCAGCTCGCGCAGGTGCTTCGAGCCGTCGCTGTTCCTGTCGGTGAACGCCAGGTACTGGCCGGGGTATCGGGAGGTGCGGTCGGCGATCGAGAAGTCCCGGATGTGGAGTTCCTGGATCTCGGCGTCGTTGATGGGGGCGGCCTCGGGCTTGGTGTAGGTCGTCCAGCCGCTGGGGGCGAGGGACTTGTCGTCGAGGTCGACGATCAGGCTGCGCTCGGAGTTCGCGGTGAGGGCGAGGGAGTAGGGGTCGGTGACGTGGTTGGTGACGATGCGGCGGACCGTGGGGGCCCAGACCTTGACGAGGTACCGGTAGGGCTTGTTCTTCCAGTCCTTCGTGCCGGTGACGGACCAGACGCCGGTGGTGTCGTTCCGCTTCATCGGGACCGTCCTGCCGTCGAGGTCCAGGGCGACGGACTGGGCGGTGGGGGCCCAGACGGCCAGCGTGGGGCGGCCGTTGGTGAACGTCGGGCCGAGCTTGGCCTTCGTCGCGTCGTACAGGTCGTCGAGGGCGCCCGCGATCTGCACGCCGGTCGCGGCCAGGACGGCGCCGGTGGCGGCGCGCTGGGAGGCGACCAGTTGGCCGCGCAGGGCGTCGCGGACGCGGTCACGGTCGCGGGGGTCGATCGTCCAGGCCGTGTAGTCCTTGAGGTGGGGGTACTTGGCTTTCTGGGCGTCGGTGAGGGTGGTCTTCGTCAGGCGGAGCCAGCGTTCGTCGTCGCTGGTCAGAGTGCCGTTCTCGACCTTGATCGAGCCGTCGCGGGAGTACAGGAGCTGGGTGGAGGCGGCGGCCTCGCCGCCGTTCCAGGCGAGGGTGTTGCGGTCGATCCAGATCGCCTTGGAGGTGGTCAGGTCGAGGGCGGCGGCGGTGCCCGCCGGCTGCGGGAGGAGGTACTTCTCCTGTCCGTTCAAGAGCCACACCTCGTGTCCGTCGGCGGTGAGGTCGAGGGACTGGTCGGTGGGGAGGTCCTTGTCGTCGCCCTTGTGGAGGATGTAACTCAGGCTGGTGGCGCCGGAGTTGAGGGGGACCTCGAAGACGGCGCCGTAGGAGTCGGTGCGCGTCGGCTTCAGCGGGCTCGACCAGTCGGTGGGGTTCGCGGCGCCCGTCCAGACGTGCAGGCCCCAGCCGTCGTAGGCACCGTCCGTGCGGTGGTAGTGGAGGATCGCCTTCGACTTGTCCTGGGCGGGGTAGTCGGGGCGGTCGGTGCGGATCTCGGGCTTGCCCTGGGCGATCCAGACCTCGCCGGTCTTCGTGACGTCGATCGTGCGGTCGGTGGCGACGTCCTTGGTGCCGTCCTTGTCGATGACCAGGAAGGAGACCGTGGAGGCACCGGGCTTCACCTTGACGTAGGCGAAGGCCCCGTAGGCGTCACGGCCGGTGAAGGGGTGGCTCGCGGGCCAGGTCGTGGCCTCGCCGTCGGCCAGGTCGCCCCAGGCGTACAGGCCCCAGTTCGCGTAGTCGCCGTCGGGGCGGTTGTAGTGGACGACCGCGTAGTCGCGGGAGGACGCGGTGGGGGGCTGGACGACGGGCGGGGTGCCGGTGGTCGTGGACGCGGTCGCCGAGGCTCTGTGGCCGGCCGAGTCGACCACAACGGCCTTGTAGCGGACGGGAGTTCCGGGCTTCGCCGTGATCGTCTGGGTCACCTTGTAGGGGGCGTGGTCGGCCGAACCCAGGGTCTGCCAGGGGGCGTTGCCGGTCTGGGCGGCGAAGATCACGCGGTTGAGCCGGCCGCCGGTGACGTCGGCGGTGAGGTCGACGGTGCCGGTGGCTCCGGCGGGCGGGGCGGTCAGGGTGATCTTCGGGGTCGTCGTCGGCTTGGCCAGGTCACCCTTGAGTACTACCGCTTTACCCGGGGGGACCGTGAGGGTGACGCGGGCTGCGCTGTCGGAGCGGACCGTGGTCGTGGTCCCGTAGATGCCCCGGTAGCTCATACCTGAGGACGACGTCGCGAAGGTCGCCGTCTGCGGCTGCGCCGCGTTGTTGAAGGCGACGACGTACTCGGTGTTCTTGTCGCCGCGCGTGAAGGCGTAGACGCCGCTGCCCTGCGCGGCGTACCGCTCCGTCTGGACACCGTCCGTGAGGGCCGGGTTCGCCCTGCGGAGGCGGGAGAGGTCGGCGATCTGGCGGTAGAGGGGGGCCTGTGCGTCGTAGGCGTCGCTCGCGTGGGTGCGGGCCGTGCCGATCTGGTCGTCGTCGAGGTAGTCCGGGGTGCGGGAGGCGAACATCGGCTGGCGGGCGTCCTTGTCGCCGCCCGCGCCGGTGAAGCCCTGCTCGTCGCCGTAGTAGACCACCGGGTTGCCCCGGCTGAGGAACATCAGCTCGTTGGCGAACCTGTCCTTGGCGAGGAGTTCGGCGTCGGTGGCCTTCGGGTTGTCCTGCTCGATGAAGGTGCCGATGCGGCCCATGTCGTGGTTGCCGAGGAAGGTGACCTGCTCGTAGGCGTTCGCCTTGTCGGTCGTGTACTTGTGGTCGGCGCCGAAAACCTGTGCAAGGGCTTGCGCGCTGCCGCCCTGGGAGGCGTACCGGCGGGCCGCGTCCTGGAAGGGGAAGTCGAGCGTCGCGTCCAGGCGGCCCTGGGTGACGTACGGGGACGTGACGTCGGTGTCCGCCGAGTAGACCTCGCCGAACATGAAGAAGTCGTCCCGGCCGTGCTTGGCCGCGTAGGCGTCGAGGGCGGTCGCCCACTGGGTCCAGAACTCCATGTTCACGTGCTTCACGGTGTCGATCCGGAAGCCGTCGATGTCGAAGTCCCTGACCCAGCGCTCGTAGATCTTCTCCATGCCGGTGACGACCTCGGGGCGCTCGGTCCACAGGTCGTCGAGGCCGGAGAAGTCGCCGTAGGTGGTGGACTCTCCGGCGTAGGTGGAGTCGCCGCGATTGTGGTACATCGTCGGGTCGTTGAGCCAGGACGGGACCTTGGTGATGCTCCCGGCCTTCGAGGCGGCCTTGGGGGTGCGCGGGAAGGAGTCCGCGTCGACGGCCGGGAACTTCCGCCTGCCGTCGGCGTATTGGGCGTCGTCGAAGGGGCGGCCGTCCTTCGTCAGGTACGGGAAGGCGCCCTTGGAGAGGTAGGTGTAGGACTGGGGGTCGTAGTCGACGACGTCGGCCGTGTGGTTGGTGATGACGTCGAAGAAGACCTTCATGCCCTTGGCGTGCGCCTTGGCGATGAGGGTTTCGAGGTCCTTGTTGGTCCCGAAGTGCGGGTCGACCTGGGTGAAGTCGGTGATCCAGTAACCGTGGTAGCCGGCTGATGCGTTGGCGCCCGTCCCCTGCACGGGCTGGTTCTTGAAGATCGGCGCCAGCCAGATCGCCGTCGTCCCCAACCCCTTGATGTAGTCGAGGCGTTGGGTGAGGCCCTTGAGGTCGCCGCCCTGGTAGAAGCCCTTGTCGGTGGGGTCGTAGCCGGTGGCGAGACGTGAACCCGTAAGCCCGCCACGGTCGTTGGCGGTGTCGCCGTTGGCGAACCGGTCCGGCAGGACGAAGTAGAACTGCTCGCGCGTCGCGTCGTGCCGCGCGGGCTCGGCGGCGAGCTTCGCGTCCGAGGGCGGCGGGGGCGGGGCGGCGGCCTGCGCGGCGACAGGCGGGGTGAGCGCGGCGGCGAGTGCGGCGACTGCGACGGCGGCGATCCGCCGGGGCCATCTCGGTGTCACGGGCGGGAACTCCTAGCGATTGCCTTGCGGTTACGGCGGTTACTGCGGGTCCGACCCCGCGTGACCGTATCGCTCACGCAAGGTTTACAGCAAGATGCTTGCAACCGACAGAAAGAATTTTCATCCAGTGCCTTGACGTGCCCGTCCCAACTGCCCCACTCTCACGAATTGTTGAACTGTGATCCCTCATGTTCCGGAGCCGCAACATGACCCGACACCACCCCCCGGGTGTCCTCCCCCGCGCCCTGCGCCTCACCGCCGCGAGCGTTCTCGCTCTCGCCGGTACGGTCGCTCTCCCCGCCGCCTCCGCCCAGGCCGACACCACCAGGAAGGGCGATGTCATCGCCAACCTGTGGGAGTGGAACTGGGACTCGGTCGCGTCCGAGTGCACGAACGTGCTCGGGCCCGCCGGGTACGGGGCCGTGCAGGTCGCACCGCCCTCCGAGTCGCTCAAGCAGGCGTCGTTCTACTGGTGGGACGTCTACCAGCCGTACTCGTACAACCTCAACAGCCGGTTCGGCAGCGCCGCGAAGTTCCAGGCGATGATCAACGCCTGTCATACCGCAGGGGTAAAGGTCTACACCGACGCGGTCATCAACCACACGGCCGCGCAGACCGGTACGGGGTACAACGGGACCACCCTCACCAACAAGTACGACACCCCTGAGTGGGACCGGGCCGACTACCACGACGCGTCGAGCTGCCCCACCGCCGACCTCACCGTCCAGGACTACGGCAACCTCACCCAGGTGCAGAACTGCGAGCTGCTGGGCCTGCCCGACCTGAAGACCGGCTCGGACCACGTCCGCACCGGTATCGCGAACTTCCTGAACTCCCAACTCGCCCTCGGTGTCGACGGGTTCCGGGTGGACGCCGCGAAGCACATCCCCGAGGCCGACCTCGCCGCGATCGAGTCGAAGCTGACCGACACGAAGGCGGGAACCGATCCGTACGTCTTCCAGGAGGTGTACCCGGGTACGACTCCGCAGCCGGCCGACTACTACGCCTCCGGCGACGTCCTCGACTTCACGTACGCGAGCAAGCTGAAGTCGGCGTTCCAGGGCAACGTCTCCGACCTGGCCTCGCTGCCCTCGTCCGGCATCCTGCCCGCCGACAACTCCGTGTCGTTCGTGACGAACCACGACACCGAGCGCAACGGCCTGCACCTGTCGTACAAGGACGGCGACGCCTACCGGCTCGCGAACCTCTTCCAGCTCGCCTACAAGTGGTCGACGCCGACGGTGTACGCGGGCTGGCAGTTCACGCAGAGCGACCAGGCGCCGCCGAACTCGGGCGGGTTCGTCACCGACACAAACTGCTCCAACGGCTGGTACTGCCTGAACCGCGACCCGGCCGTCGTCGGCATGGTGTCCTGGCACAACGCCGCGAACTCCGCCGCCGTCTCCGACTGGCAGACCAAGTCGTCGTCCGTGATCGGCTTCGGGCGCGGCGGCGCCGGGTTCTTCGCGCTCAACAACGGTTCCTCTGCGGCGACGTACACGTTCGCGACGGGGATGGCCGACGGGACGTACAAGAACGTCATCGACGGCGGGGCCGGCACGGTCACCGTCTCGGGCGGCAACGCGACCCTGACGATCCCGGCGAAGAACGCGGTCGCGTTCTACAACGCGTCGTACACGTGCCCGATCTCCTCGTGCACGGGCGGCGGGGGTGGTGGCGGTGGCGGTTCGACGACCGTGAACGCGACCTTCAACGCGTACGCGCCCACGTCCTCCGGGACCACCGTCTACGTCGTCGGTTCCCTTGCGGCGCTGGGGAGTTGGGACACGTCCAAGGCCGTCGCCCTCTCCTCGGGCGGCTACCCGGTGTGGTCGGGCACGGTGTCCGTCCCGGCGGGCACGTCCTTCGAGTACAAGTACCTCAAGAAGGACGCCTCCGGCGCGGTCACCTGGGAGTCCAACGCCAACAGGGCGGGCACGGCCGGGACTTCGGCACTCACCCTGAACAACTCGTGGAACGTGGCCGACGCGAACGCGACGGACGTGACGTTCAACGAGACGGCGACGACGACGTCCGGCACGAACGTGTACGTCGTCGGTTCCCTCCCCTCGCTGGGGAGTTGGAACACGGCGGACGCGATCCCGCTCTCCTCGGCCGCCTACCCGACCTGGTCGAAGCGGGTGATCGTCCCGAAGAGCACCGCCTTCGAGTACAAGTACCTGAAGAAGGACGCCTCGGGGGCGGTGACGTGGGAGTCGGGCACCAACAGGTCGTACACGACCGGGAGTTCGAGCGGCTACACGACCAGTGACACCTGGAAGTGACGTCTGACGGCACGGCAGAGGCCCGGACCCCCGCGAGGAGGTCCGGGCCATCGGCGTACCCTCAGCTCGCCGTGAACCACACGGTCGTGTCCGCCGGGACGCTCACCCCGTCGAACTCCCCGCTGGCGAGCAGGACGTGCCCGTACTCGGGGACGCTCACCGCCTCCCCGGTGGTGTTGGCGAACGCCACGAACTCCCCCCGCCGGAAGGCGAGTACGCCCTCCGGCGACGGCAGCCACTCGACGGACTCCCCCGCCCCGAGGTCGGCGTGCTCGTGCCGGACGGCCAGCGCCGACCGGTACAGCTCCAGCGTCGACCCGGCCACGCCGGTCTGCGCCTCGACGCTCAGCGGGCCCCAACTCGCGGGCTGCGGAAGCCAGCTGCCGCCCGCGCCGAAGCCGTACGACTCGCCCTCCCGGTCCCACGGGATCGGCACCCGGCAGCCGTCGCGGAACCCGTCCTGGCCGGCGCCCCGGAAGTAGGCGGGGTCCTGGCGGACCTCGTCGGGCAGGTCGACGACGTCCGGGAGGCCCAGCTCCTCGCCCTGGTAAATGTAGGCGGAGCCGGGGAGGGCCAGCATGAGGAGCGTGGCCGCACGCGCGCGGCGCAGGCCGAGTTCGCGGTCCCCGGCGAGGCGGATCTGGGTGCCGAGGCCGGGCGCGTTGGCGAAGCGGGTGGCGTGGCGGGTGACGTCGTGGTTGGAGAGGACCCAGGTCGCCGGGGCGCCGACGGGGCGCATCGACTCCAGGGTGAGGTCGATGACCTCGCGGAGCTTCGCGGCGTCCCAATCGGTGGCCAGGTACTGGAAGTTGAACGCCTGGTGGAGTTCGTCGGGACGGACGTAGTTGGCCGTGCGCTCGACGGTCGGGGTCCACGCCTCGGCGACGAAGATGCGCTCCCCCGCGTACTCGTCGAGGACCTTGCGCCAGGCCCGGTAGATGTCGTGAACGCCGTCCTGGTCGAAGAACGGCATGACATCGTTGCCCAGGAGCTTGACCTGATCGCTGCCGCCGATGTCGGGGAGTCCGGCGGCCTTGACCATGCCGTGGGCGACGTCGATGCGGAAGCCGTCGACGCCCATGTCGAGCCAGAAGCGCAGGATGGAGCGGAACTCGTCGCCGACGGCGGGGTGTTCCCAGTTGAAGTCGGGCTGCTCGGGCGCGAAGAGGTGGAGGTACCACTCGCCGTCCGGGAGCCGGGTCCAGGCGGGCCCGCCGAAGATGGACTCCCAGTCGTTGGGCGGGAGTTCACCGTCAGCGCCCTGGCCGGGCCGGAAGTGGTAGCGCTCCCGCAGCGGCGAGCCGGGGCCCTCCTCGACGGCCCGCTTGAACCACTCGTGCTGGTCGGAGGAGTGGTTGGGGACGAGGTCGACGATGACCCTGAGGTCGAGTCCGTGCGCGTCGCGGATCAGCGCGTCGGCGTCGAGGAGCGTGCCGAACATGGGGTCGACGGCGCGGTAGTCGGCGACGTCGTAGCCGGCGTCGGCCTGCGGGGAGGCGTAGAAGGGGCTGAGCCACACGGCGTCCACGCCCAGCTCGCGCAGGTACGGGAGTCGGGCGCGCACGCCGGCCAGGTCGCCCATGCCGTCGCCGTTGCCGTCGGCGAAGCTGCGCGGATAGACCTGGTAGATCACGGCCTCGCGCCACCAGTCGGGGCGGCTCGCCTCGACGGTGGCGGTGACCTGGGCCTGGTCGGCTGCGGAGTGCTGCTGGCTCATGGCGTCCTTGTGCTGGTCGATCGGGCGGAGGGGTCGTCGTACGGATGGTTCAAGGGGCGGCCGTGGTGTCAGCGGGGTCGGATGGACGCCACGGCCGCCTCCCCGCTCGTGACCATGGGTATCAACAACCGGCGGGCCACGAGCGGGAGTTTCGGGAAATCAGCGGGTTTTGTCGCTGAGGATCAGCCCTTTGTACCGCCCGCTGTGAGACCGGTGACCAGGTTCTTCTGGACGAGATAGAAGAACGCCGAGACCGGGATCGCGATGAGGACGGCGGTGGCGGCCATCAGGTTGCGCTGGGCGTCGTGTTCGCTGACGAAGCTCTGGAGGCCGACGGCGAGGGTGTACTTCTTGTCGTCGAGCATGAACGTCGTCGCGAAGGCGACCTCGCCGAACGCGGTGATGAAGCTGTAGAAGGCGGCAACCGCCAGTCCTGGCCGGGCGAGTGGCAGGATCAGCCGCGCGAAGGTGCCGAAGGGGCTGAGCCCGTCGACGCGTCCCGCCTCGTCGATCTCGAAGGGGATGGTGTCGAAGTAGCCCTTCAACAGCCAGGCGGAGTACGGGACTGCGGTCGTGCAGTAGACGAGGATCAGGCCGAGGTAGCTGTCGATGAGCTGGAGGTCGGCGAGGATCTGGTACATCGGCACCATGAGGACGGCGACCGGGAACATCTGGGTGAGCAGCAGCAGCCACATGAACTTGCGGTAGCCGGGGAAGCGCATGCGGGAGACGGCGTACCCGGTGGTGGCGGCGACGAAGACGCCCAGGAAGGTCGTGCCCAGGGAGACGATCAGCGAACTCTTCAACCAGTCGAAGAAACTGGTGTGCTGGAGGACGAAGCTGTAGTTGTCGAAGGACATCTTCGACCAGATGGCGCCGGGGTGGAGGTAGTCGTCCTTGTCGGGGCCGAGGGACAGGAACACCAGCCAGGCGACCGGGAAGAGGGCGATCAGGCTCGCCACGATCAGGATGCCGTGCGAGGCGAGGGAGGCCAGCGGGCCGCTTCGGCCGCGCTGCCGGACGGGGGTGCTTGCAGCGGTGGTCACGGAGTAACTCCCTTCGCTAGAGCGCGACTTGCGGGTCGTTGCGGTTCAGCCAGCGCCGGTAGAACGAGGTGAACACGACGAGGATGCCGAGCAGGAGGATGCCGTACGCGGCCGACTGGGCGAAGTCGCGCGGCTGTTGTCCGAAGCCGAGGTAGTAGGCCCAGGTGACGAGGATCTGCGCGTCGGGCGCGGTGTTGCCGAACAGCAGGAAGATGACGGCGAACTGGTTGAACGTCCAGATGATGCCGAGGAGTACGACGGTGGAGCTCACCGAGCGCAGCCCGGGCAGGGTGACGTACCGGAAGCGCTGCCAGGGGCTCGCACCGTCCATCTCGGCGGCCTCGTAGAGGGAGCTGTCGATGGACTGGAGGCCGCCGAGGAGGGAGATCATCATGAACGGGACGCCGCACCAGGTGTTGACCATGATGGCGGCGAACCGCTGCCAGAAGGTGTCCTCCAGCCACTGCGGTTGCGGCAAGTGGAGTGCTTCCAGGGCGGTGTTGATGATGCCGCTGTCCGCGAGCATGAAGCGCCAGCCGAAGACGGTGACGAACGTCGGGACCGCCCAGGGCAGGACGAGCAGGAGGCGGTACAGGGTGCGTCCGCGGCGCTCCTGGTTGAGGAGCAGCGCGAGGGCGAGGCCGATCGTGTAGTGCAGGGCGACGCACAGGGCCGTCCAGACGATCGTCCAGATGAAGTGGGACCAGAAGCGGTCGTAGGCGGTGTCGCCCCAGAGGATGTCGGCGTAGTTGTCGAAGCCGATGAACTGGTAGGTGGCGTCGATGTGGTTGACGCCGATCGTGCGCGCGGTGTTGAGGCTGTTGGCGTCGGTGAGGGTGAGGTAGAAGCCGTAGACCAGGGGGTAGACGACGAGGACGCCGAGGACGATCGCGACGGGGGCGATCATGGCGTACGCGTACCAGTACCGGTCGTAGCTCCGTTTCAGACGCCTGCCCAGCCCGGGCCGCGGCTCCCGTTCGCCGGGCCTCTTGCGGCCGGTGGCTCGGTCGATGGCGACTGTCATTGCGACACCTTCTGACGGTTCAGGGGTACTACGACCAAAGAGTTACGGCAGACCGGTGGCCGCCGGATCCCTCCCCCGCTTCTCGCGGGAATCCGGCGGCCACGCGGGGCTCACTTGCTGAAGTCGGGGACCAGCTTGGCGATGGCGGTCTCGGCGGTGGACAGTCCCGAGTCGAGGGACTCCTTGCCGCCCGCGATCTTGGGCAGTTCGGTGTCGAGGGGGCCCCACAGGGAGCTGTACTCGGGGAGCGCGGGCCGGGGCTGGGCGGCGGAGAGGACCGTCTGGTAGCCGGCGATGCCCGGGTCGGCCTTGACCTCGGCGGTGTACGCGTCGTCGCGCGTCGGCAGCGTCGAGTTCTTGAGCGCGATCGTGGCCTGGGACGTGGCGGACGTCATGAAGTTGACGAACTTCAGCGCGGCGCTCTGGTGCGACTTGTCGGAGCCCGCGTACACGGACAGGTTGTGGCCGCCGGTCGGGGCGCCCGCCTTGCCGCTGGAGCCCGCCGGGACGGTGGCGATGCCGAGGTTGGCCTTGTCCTTGAAGGCCGTCCCCTTGTAGAAGTTGGTGATCTCCCACGGGCCCTGGATGATCGCGGCGACCTTGCCGTTGACGAACGCGTCCTGGATGTGGGCGTAGGCGTCGGCGGTGGTGTCGGCCTTGTGCAGGCCCTTGCCGTCGAAGAGGGAGAGCCAGGTGCCGTACGCCTTCTTGGCGGGCGCCGAGTCGACGGTGATCTTCTTGGCGGAGGCGTCGACGGTGTCGGTGCCCTCGCCGTACAGGAAGGACTGGGCGTAGTAGGCCTGGGTGGAGCCCCAGTAGCCGTCCACGCCGGTCTTGTCCTTGATCGTCGCGGCGGCGGTCTTCAGCTCGTCCCAGGTCTTGGGGGCGGCGACGCCGGCCTTGGCGAAGAGGGACTTGTTGTAGACGAGCGCGAGGGTGTCGGTGACCAGCGGCACGCCGTACGTCTTGCCGTCGTACTTGGCCTGTTCGATCAGGTTGGGCTTGAACTTGGCCTGGTCCGCGAGGGCTTCGGTGCCGTCGAGGGGCAGGAAGTAGCCCTTCTTGGCGAACGCGGGGGTCCAGCCGACCTCGGAGCGCAGGACGTCCGGGGCGCCGGAGGCGCCGGCCGCGGTGTCGAACT
The DNA here is from genome assembly GCF_001419795.1 of Streptomyces niveiscabiei. Lineage (GTDB taxonomy): Bacteria > Actinomycetota > Actinomycetes > Streptomycetales > Streptomycetaceae > Streptomyces > Streptomyces niveiscabiei. Next base: position 19,585 of record NZ_LIRL01000221.1, on the reverse strand, counting down.
TGTTCTGCGCCTGGTCGAAGGGGACGTTGACGTACTTGACCTTGACGTCCTTGTTCGCGGCCTCGAACTCCTTGATCAGCGCCTGGTAGGTGGGCGCCTCGTTCGTGGCGTTGGAGGTGTCCCACCAGGTGATGGTGGTCGGCCCCGAATTGTCGCTGCCGCTGTCGTCCCCGCCGCACGCCGTCGCCGTCAGGGCGACGGACGCCACCAGCGCGGTGGCCGCTATGCCACGCCGCATGAGTCTCTCCTTGGGTCGAAGCCCGTGCCTGCCGGGCGTCAGGGAACGTAACAAGGCTGCAAGCGTTACGAAAGGTCTTGCAGCAAAAAAATGCAAGAAACTGTCGACGTTATCCGCGCGTGACCTGGGGCGGATCTCTGTGAGACCGTTGTTTCCAGGGGTTGGATGGGCCCTTCTGGCGTATGTAAGACTCTGCAAGCTCTTGCTGACACTTTCCCGAGGGGACGCGATGACACAGCAGCCGGGACGCGGGCGCCCTCCGGGCCGCCCGGTACAGTCCACCCCTGTGACCACACGGCTGGCCGACATCGCCGCGCAGGCGGGGGTGAGCGAAGCGACGGTCAGCCGGGTCCTGAACGGGAAGCCGGGCGTCGCCGCCACCACCCGCGAATCCGTGCTCGCCGCGCTCGACGTCCTCGGCTACGAGCGGCCGGTACGGCTGCGGCAGCGCAGCGCGGGCCTGGTCGGCCTGATCACCCCCGAGCTGGAGAACCCGATCTTCCCGGCGCTGGCCCAGGTCATCGGGCAGGCCCTCACCCGCCAGGGGTACACCCCCGTCCTCGCGACGCAGACGCCGGGCGGCTCCACCGAGGACGAGCTGACGGAGATGCTCGTCGACCGGGGCGTCGCCGGGATCATCTACGTCTCGGGGCTGCACGCGGACACCACCGCCGACATGCAGCGCTACGAGCAACTCCGGGCGCAGGGCGTGCCGTTCGTGCTCGTGGACGGGTTCTCGCCCAAGGTGCAGGCGCCGTTCATCTCGCCGGACGACCGGGCCGCGATGAGCCTCGCCGTCAGCCACCTCACCTCGCTGGGGCACACCCGGATCGGGCTCGCGCTCGGGCCCAAGCGGTTCGTGCCGGTGCAGCGGAAGATCGAGGGGTTCGTGCGGGCCATGCATGAGACCTTGGGACTACCCGCGCAGACCGTCGAGACCGACCTCGTCCAGCACTCCCTGTACACGCTGGAGGGCGGACAGGCGGCGGCGACCGCGCTCATCGAGCGGTCGTGTACGGCCGTGGTGTGCGCCAGCGACATGATGGCGCTCGGCGCGATCCGGGCCGCCCGGCAGCTCGGTCTGACCGTCCCCGGGGACGTCTCCGTGGTCGGGTTCGACGACTCCGTGCTGATCGCGTTCACCGATCCGCCGCTCACCACGATCCGCAAACCGGTCCCGGCGATGGGGCAGGCCGCGGTGCGTACACTCCTGGAGGAGATCGGCGGCACCCCCGCGCCGCACAGCGAGTTCGTGTTCATGCCGGAACTCGTCGTACGCGGCTCCACCGCGTCGGTACCGGGGGACCGTGCGACTCGTACCTGAGGTGTCCCCGGCTCGTACCTGAGGGGGAGGCCGACCCCGTACACGCGCCGTAGAACGTGCGGGTCCGACCAGCCCAGGGGATGATCGGGGGACAGCGCTTTTCTGGCAGACTTTATGTCTATGGGTGACGTAACCGTGACATCTTCGGAAGGCCGGGAGCCGGCCGTTCCAGCATCCGTCACGGCCAAGTCCCGACGCGTGCGAAGCCCCCGGCGGCCTCGCCTCTGGTTCGAGATCCTGCTGATCGCGGTGAGTTACTGGACGTACTCGCTGATCCGCAACGCGGTCCCGGAGCAGAAGTCGCAGGCGCTGCGCAACGCCGACTGGATCTGGCGGATGGAGCACCACCTCGGCATCGCCGTCGAGGAGTCGGTCAACCACGCCGTGAACTCGGTGACTTGGCTGATCGTGGGCATGAACTACTACTACGCGACACTGCACTTCGTCGTCACGCTCGGGGTGCTGGTCTGGCTCTACCGCAGCCATCCCGGCCGGTACGCGGCCACGCGGCTCGTCCTCTTCGCGACCACCGCCGTAGCTCTCGTGGGGTACTACCTGTACCCCCTCGCCCCGCCCCGCCTCATGAACGGCGGCGATTTCATCGACACGGTCGTCGTGCACGAGACCTGGGGTTCGATGGCCTCCGGCGACCTGAAGAACATGTCCAACCAGTACGCCGCGATGCCGTCCATGCACATCGGGTGGTCCCTCTGGTGCGGCCTGACGATCTTCTTCCTGGCCCGGCTGCCGTGGGCGCGCATCCTCGGGCTCCTCTACCCGACGGCCACCCTGATCGTGATCGTCTCGACGGCCAACCACTTCTGGCTGGACGCGGTGGGCGGCATCCTCTGCCTGGCCTTCGGGTTCTTCGTGGCATGGGCGGTGTACGGGGCGTCCCCGTACCGCCTGCCCCAGACGGTCGCGGCGGGCGCTCCGGCGTGGGACATCCTGAAGGCCGCCGCGACGAGGCTCCGGGGGAGGTCCCCGGCGGGCTCCGGGGCTCGCGAGACGTCCGACGAGGCGACCGGAACAGTGTCCGCGATGGCGCCGGGGACCGAGGCCCTGGGCAGCGGTACGGCTGCGAGCAGGGGCAGAGCTCGGAGCAACGGCTCGGCTGCGGTCGGCGGCGAGAGCGCGACTGCGGCACCGGCCGCCATCCCGGCCGAGGCCGAGAGCCCGGCCGAGGCACGGGACGAAGGGCCGGCGGCGGCCCGCCTCTGAGGCCCGGCCACGCCCTGGGCTAGGCGGCGGAATCGCGGCCGGAGCCCGGGAATCCAGCCGGGCCCTGAGGCCGGGTACCAGTGGCGCCCCGGCACCGAGGCGGGTGATCCCCTCACCCGGCTCGGCTCGGCAAGCTGTACCGAGCCCCGGTCGGTGGGTCACGGCGAGTGTGGAGTCGGCTCCCGTTCCCGGCGAGGTTCGGCGGCCCGCCTGAGCGCCTGGACGAACGTCCGCAGCGCCGGTGTCGTCTCCGCGCCCTCCCGTACGCCCACGTAGATCCGTCGGCCCGCCGGCCGCCCCGCCAGGGGGCGTACGGCGAGGTCGCCCCGTAGCCCGCCGAGGCCCAGGCGTGGGATCAGGGCGATGCCGAGGCCGGCCGCGACGAAGCCCTGGGCCGTGGTGTAGTCCTCGCTGTCGACGACGAACTCGGGCCGGAAGCCGGCGTCCGCGAAGGCGGTGAGCTGGGCGTCGAGGCAGGGGCCCGGCCACTCGCTGCCGACCCAGGGTTCCCCGGCGAGGGAGGCCAGGTCGACGGTGTCCGGCCCGGCCGCCGGGTGCCCGGCGGGGAGGACGACGACGTACGGGTCGTCCAGCAGCGGCGTCACGCGCACGCCGTCGCACCGCTCCTCCCCCACGACGAGAACGGCGTCGGCGTGGCCGTCGCGGACGGCGGCGAGGGGGTGCGCGACGTCGGCGAGCCTCAACTCGACGCGTACGCCGGGGTGTTCGCGGCGGACCTCGGCGACGGCGGGGGCGACGAGGGGGGCGCCGGCCGTCGCGAAGTAGCGCACCGCGAGCCGCCCCGTGCGCCCGGCGAGGAGGTCGGCGAGCGCCGCCTGCGCCAAGTCGAGCTGTCTCGCGACGAGTTCGGCGTGCTCGCTGAGCAACACGCCTGCCGCCGTGGGCCGTACGCCTCTGCCGACCCGCTCCAGCAGTGCCGTACCGGTCTCCTTCTCCAGCGCGGCGATCTGCTGGCTGACGGCGGAGGGGGTGTAGTCGAGGGCGCGCGCGGCGGCGGTGACGGAGCCGCTGTGCACGACCGCGCGGAGGATCTGGAGGCGCCGGACGTCCATCATGCAGTCCAGCTTAAGGGTGCGTGCGGGATGTTTCACTTGTCCTGACAGGTCGGGGCGGCGACCGTTGAGGGCATGCCTACTTTCCGTTTGGCGGCCCTGGCTCTGCTGTGGGGGTCGACCTTCCTCTGGATCGAGCTCGCGCTGGAGCACGGGCTCACGCCGGTGCAGATCACCGTCGGGCGGTGTGCGCTGGGGGCGGCCGTGCTGCTGGCGCTGGCGTGGCGGGCGGGGCAGCGGCTGCCGCGTTCGCGGCGGGTGTGGGGGCATCTGGTGGTCGCCGCGCTGCTGTGCAACGCGCTGCCGTTCGCGTTGTTCAGCCTCGGCCAGCGCACGGTGGACTCGGGGACGGCGGGGGTGATGAACGCGACAACTCCCTTGTGGTCGCTGGTGATCGGGATGCTGCTGGGGAGTACGGAGAAGCGCCGGATGCCGGGGGTCGTGCTCGGGTTCGGCGGGGTGCTGCTGGTCTTCGCGCCGTGGGAGGGCGGGGCCCTGCTGAGCTGGGACGCGCTGTTCCTGCTGGGGGCGGGGGCCAGTTACGCGACCGCCTTCGCCTATATGGCCCGCACGCTGATACCGAACGACGCTCCGCTCGCCGTCTCGGCGGCCCAGCTCCTCACGGCGACCGCGTGGAGCGGGCTGGCCCTGCCGTTCGCGGGGCCCGTGGAGGCCGATGCGACAGGGCTGTTGGCGCTTCTGGCCCTGGGCGTGCTGGCGACAGGCGCGACCTTCTACCTCAACTACCGGATGATCGCCGAGGAGGGGCCGACGAGTGCGGCGACCGTCGGCTATCTCCTCCCGGTGGTGTCGGTGACGTTGGGCGCGCTGCTGCTGGACGAGCCGTTGACGCCAAGGGTGTTGGCGGGGATGGCCGTGATCCTCGCAGGAGTGGCCCTCACCCGCCGTAGAACAGCTCCTCCACGACTCCCCTCGCGCGCCGCGTGGTTCGCCGGTAGGCGTCCAGCATGTCCCCCACATGACCGGCCGCGTACCCCAAGTACCGCCCCACAGCGGCGAGTTCCCTAGCCTCGGTGGGGAACGTGTCTCCGGCCCGCCCCCGTACCAGCATCACCGCGTTGCGCACCCGGGACGCCAGCACCCAGGCCTCGTCGAGGATCTCGGCCTCTTCCGTGCCGAGGAGCCCGGCGGCGCAGGCCGCGGCGAGGGCCTCGCGGGTGCGGGTCGTCCTGAGGCCCGGCTCTGCCCAGCCGTGCCGCATCTGGAGGAGCTGCACGGTCCATTCGACGTCGGAGAGGCCGCCGGGCCCGAGCTTGGCGTGGAGCTTGGGGTCGGCGCCGCGCGGCAGGCGTTCGGACTCCATCCGGGCCTTGAGGCGCCGGATCTCGCGCACGGCGTCGTCGCCGAGCCCTTCGGCGGGGTAGCGCAGCGGGTCGATGAGGTCGATGAACCTGCGGCCCAACTCCTCGTCACCGGCGACGGGTTCGGCCCTCAGCAGGGCCTGCGACTCCCAGACCAGCGACCAGCGGCGGTAGTACGCCTCGTACGACTTGAGCGTCCGGACCAGCGGCCCCGACTTGCCCTCGGGCCGCAGGTCGGCGTCGATGAGCAACGGCGGGTCGGCGCTGGGCACTTGGAGGAGCCGGCGCATCTCGGAGACGACCCGGTTGGCGGCCTCGGAGGCTTCGCGCTCGTCGACTCCCTCGCGGGGTTCGTGGACGAAGACGACGTCGGCGTCGGAGCCGTAGCCGAGTTCGTGCCCGCCGAAGCGGCCCATGCCGATGACGGCGAACCTGGTCGGCAGGGTGTCGCCCCAGCCGTCCCGGACGACCGAGCGCAGGGTGCCGGCGAGGGTCGCGGCGGTGAGGTCGGAGACGGCGGCGCCGACCCGGTCGACCAGCGCGCCCTGGTCGGCCTCGGCGGGCTTGGTCTCGGTGCCGTAGGAGTCGACGATGTCGGCGGCGGCCGTACGGAACAGTTCGCGGCGCCGGACGCCTCGCGCCGCGTACACCCCGGCCTCGCCGCTCTCGGCGCGGCCGACGGCGGCCAGCACCTCCTGCTCCAACTGGGCGCGTCCGCGCGGTTCCAGGTCGTCGCCGTCGCCGAGGAGGGCGACCGCTTCGGGGGCGCGCAGGAGGAGGTCGGGGGCGAGGCGCCCGGCGGACAGGACGCGGGCGAGGTTCTCGGCGGCGGCGCCCTCGTCCCTCAACAGGCGCAGATACCAAGGGGTCTTGCCGAGCGCGTCGGAGACCTTGCGGAAGTTGAGGAGTCCGGCGTCCGGGTCGGCGGAGTCGGCGAACCAGCCCAACAGGACGGGCAGCAGCGTGCGTTGGATGGCCGCCTTGCGGGAGACGCCGGACGCCAGCGCCTCCAGGTGCCTGAGGGCCGCCGCCGGGTCGGCGTAGCCGAGGGCCACCATCCGCTCGCGGGCCGCCTCGGGGCTCAACCGGGATTCGCCGGGGCCGAGTTGGGCGAACGCGTCGAGCAACGGGCGGTAGAACAGCTTCTCGTGGAGGCGCCGGACCACTCCGGAGTGGCGCTTCCACTCCTGGTTCAGCTCGGTGACCGGCTCGGAGCGCATGCCGAGCGAGCGGCCCAACCGCCGCTGGTCCTCCTCGCTTTCGGGCACGAGGTGCGTGCGGCGCAGCCGGTAGAGCTGGATGCGGTGCTCCATGGAACGCAGGAAGCGGTACGCCTCGTCGAGCTGTACGGCGTCCGCGCGGCCGACGTACCCGCCCTCGGCGAGGGCCCGCAGCGCGTCCAGCGTCGTGCCGCTGCGCAGCGACGCGTCCGTCCTGCCGTGCACCAACTGGAGCATCTGCACGGCGAATTCGACGTCCCTGAGGCCGCCGGGGCCGAGCTTCAGCTCGCGGTCGACCTCGGCGGCGGGGATGTTCTCGACGACGCGGCGGCGCATCTTCTGGACGTCGGTGACGAAGTTGTCGCGCTCGGAGGCCTGCCAGACCATCGGGGCGAGCGCGTCGACGTACTGCCGTCCGAGATCGAGGTCGCCGGCGACCGGGCGGGCCTTCAGGAGGGCCTGGAACTCCCAGGTCTTCGCCCAGCGTTGGTAGTAGGCGAGGTGGCTGCTGAGGGTGCGGACGAGGGGGCCGTTGCGGCCCTCGGGGCGGAGGTTCGCGTCGACCGGCCAGATCGTGCCCTCGACGGTGGTCTCGGAGCAGATCCGCATCATGTGCGAGGCGAGTTTCGTGGCGGATCGGACGGCCTTGCCCTCGTCGGCGCCGTCGGCGGCCTCACCGACGAAGATGACGTCCACGTCCGAGACGTAGTTCAGCTCGTGGCCGCCGCACTTGCCCATCGCGATGACCGCGAGGCGGCAGGCGGCGGCGTCGCCGGGGGCGGCGTCGCAGGCGATGGCGAGGGCCGCGCGCAGGGTCGCCGTCGCGAGGTCGGCGAGTTCGGCGGCGGTCTCGGTGATGTCGGTCGTGCCGCAGACGTCCCGGGCGGCGATCGACAGGAGGCAGCGGCGGTAGGCGACGCGCAGGGAGACGGGGTCGGTGGCCTCCGCGAGGCCGCGCTCGAACTCCTCCACCCCCGGGTGGAGATCCCGGGGTTCGTAGGTGACCAGGGCCTCCCAGTCGCGGGGGTGGCGGGCGAGGTGGTCGGCAAGGGCCGCGGAGGCGCCGAGCACGCCGAGGAGGCGGTCGCGCAGGGGCTTGGCCGCTATCACCGTGTCCAGCAGTTCGCGGCGGGCCGTGGAACCGGGCTGCGCCTCCAGGAGCCGGACGAGACCGTGCAGAGCGAGGTCGGGGTCGGCGGTGGCGCCGAGGGCTTCGAGGAGGACCGGGTCGTTGCGGACGCCGGCGAGTTCGGCGCCGTCCAGGAGGCGTTCGGCGGCGGAGGGGTCGGTGAACCCGTGCCGCAGCAGACGGGAGAAGGTACTGCTCCTGCGCCCCGGCGCCGTCATCCTCGGCCTCCTCCGTCTGATCGAGGTCGTACTCCTTGGGGATCAAGGTCGTACGCCTTCGAGACTAACCCTCAGGGGGGAGACCGACGCCGGTCCGGAGGCCGCGTCTCAGTGCGCGACACGGAAGCCCGCTCAGCCGGGCGACGCCGCATCCGACAGCGTGCAGGGCGGCCGTGTCCCCGGCCTGCCTCAGCTGAGGTCGTCCGGCAGGATCCGGAAGTGCGTGTACCGGCCGCCGAGGGGGCGTACGGCCCTGAAGTCGCGTAGATCGCGGGTGAGCACGGCGTCGGTGTCGTACTCGGCGGCGAGCGCGACGTTCACCGCGTCCACCAGGTCGAGGTCGAGGGAGCCGTAACGGGCCCGGACGGCCAGCGCGGCGTCGAGGATCTCGGGGGTCGGCGGCGCGAGGACGAGGCGCATCTGACGTACCCGTGCGGTGAGCGAGCGGAGGATCCCGTCGGCGGCGGCGCGCCCCGCGCGGCTGGTGGCGACCTGGTGGACCTCGGTGAGGGCGAGGGGGCTGGCGACGAGGAACCCGCACTGGTCGGCGGCTTTCCTGGCCGTGTGGTGCGCGGGGTCGGAGCGGTTGAAGAGGGCGAGGATTCCGGAGGTGTCGGCGACAGCGATCACGCCGCGCGGCCACCGCTCCGGCGCTCCTTCGCCCCGTACCCCTCGACGACGGCCGCCCGCACCTCCTCGTGCTCGACGGGCCCGCCGAGGTCGAAGGTCTCCTCGTCGGAGACGAACGGCTCGTCCCAGACGCGGCGCGACAGCGCGATCCGGTGGATGCCCTCCCGGATCAGCTCCGCCTCCGATACGCCGAGGCGGGCGGCGGCGTCCTTGATCAGGGTCAGGTCGCTGTCGTCGGCGTAGACATTGGTCCGCTTCAAGGCCATACCTCCAAGGTACAGGATGTGTACCTCGGAGGTATGACCGTTCCCGGCTACAGCACCGGCAGGTTCTTCCGCAGTTCGAAGGCCGTGACCTCGCTGCGGTACTCCTCCCACTCCTGGCGCTTGTTGCGCAGGAACTGACGGACCCATGAGCCGACCAGGGGCAGAGTTTGCCACCCCCCATCTGAACTGCACCGGAGCGGTTGTTGGTGGTCGTTGTTGGTCGTCGTCGGTCACCCTCGGACGGCCCCCAGACGGCCCGGGGCCCGCCCTGTTCCGCCTGCCGTAACGGTGCCTGACGGCCGTAACACCGTTACGCGGCCTAACACCCAACCCCCTAGGCAGACGCGGTGTTACCCGCTCTAACAGCGGCCGTAACAGCGGGCCTAACACCTGCCGTAACACCTCCCGCCGTGGCTGTGCCGGGGTGGCCCACTGTCGGTGTGCGGGTGCTGTGCGGCGGGATGTGCGGGCCACTTCACACGACGGGTGACGTGGGGGATCGCGGTGTGCGGCTGTGCGGGTGTGCGGCACGGCCACCTCTGGCCACCTACGCCAGGGGCCGGTGACAGAGAAGAGCGAGAAGGACCGCCCTTCGGGCGGACGTCTTTCGGGCGCCTTCCCCGGCACGCGACGCGGTCCGTGGGCGACTACTGGTTAGTGGCAAGGTTGCCAGTAGCCAGTAGAACGGCGCCCTGCTGGCCAGTAGCGGGCCTGACCGGGCGTTTCTGGGTTGCCAGTAGCCACTAACCAGTAGCCAGTAGATCCGTGGGCCCACCCCGCCCTGACACCTTCTGACAGTCAGGGAACCGTCAGACCGGCCCTGACACCCAAACCCCTAGGCAGACGCGGGGTGTCACGCTCCCTGACACCCCGCGTGACACCCCCTCTGACACCCTGCCTGACACCCCCTGACACCCGGTTCTGACACCCGACCCGGACGTCCCGCAGGCGGCAGTCCAGGGTGGGGCGCACTCCCCGTCCCCCTTGGAAGGCGTGCAGGANNTCCTGCACGCCTTCCAAGGGGCAGACGGCCGGGGGCGCGCGTCGTCGGGCCGCTTCCGGTCCGAGCGGGTTCCCACGGCTTTTCAGCAGCGCGGGGGCGGCCGGGAACTCCCACTCGCCGCAGCGCCCTGAAAAGCCGTCTTCCCTTCTCTTACTAGAGAGTTGAGGGAGAACAGCGTCCGCAGCGTCCGCCGGGCTTCCCTCACCCCGTCTGACCTGCACTTTCTCTGCGGACGCTAAACAAAATGTGTAGCGTCCGCCAGTGTCCGCAGCGTCCGCACCCCTCTCCCTCCCTAAGAGCCTCTTTCCGCAGGTCAGGACACTCTTAGAGGGGGGGAGAAGGGTGCGGACGCTAGAGGGCGCTGCGGGTGTCCGGACGTGAAGGAAGAGACCACCCCCGCCGGGGGAGGTGGCTTCTTCGCCCGGGACGCACACAGCAAGAAGAGCACCGCGTCCCCGGGCCCGGTGCTCTTCTTGTTGTTCGGCAGCACAGTGGGAGCGCCCGGAGACGCAACCCCTTGCCCGCCGCACACCCCGTCACATGTGACGGGCCCGTCACACCCAAACCCCTAGGCAGACGCGGGTGTGACGCTCCCGCACAGCGGCCCGTCACACCCGCGCACCGGCCTCTCACACCCAACTGTCAGCCCGCGTCACACCTCAGCGGACAACCCCCTGCCGCCGCGCGAGCGAAGCTCGCTGCCAAGAGTCGCGCGGCGTAGCCGCACCTTCTATCCCTTGCCCTGCTGAGCTTCGCTCTCCAACGCCTTCAGTACCGACTCAGGGTCGCCGTTGTACGCAAGGTGCGGTTCGTCCGACTGGGGAGGCACGAACCGGGCTCGATAGCGGATCAGGTCGCTTTCCGCGAAGTAGATCGAGTTCGGATCGGCCGCGTGCTGCGCATTGCGCTTGCTCACGCGGGCCCAGAGTTCTTCGTGGCTCACTTCCAGGTAGACGAGCACCGTGCTTGCGCCCGCGCCGGTCGAGATCGCCCGCCAATGAGCGCGGTCGTCCGGCGTCCAGAAGCCGTGGTCGACCACCACGTTTCGACCGGCCCGAAGTTGCTCGCGAAGTTCCTCGGAGATCTCTTCGAGCACCGGGCGTTCGAGGGTCGGAAAGACCCCCCGGGGGAAGTCGACCCCGTACACGCCATGCCGACGGAACATCTCTTCGTCCGGGCAGAGCCGGACGAATCCGCGCTCAGTGAGCGCGCGGGAAAGCGTCGTCTTGCCTGAGCCGGGAAGTCCCACCATCAGTACGCAGAACGGCCCTGAGGCGTTGTCAGGGACAGTCACTGGGCGACTTCCGATTCGGTACGCCACGTACGGCCGGGGCCTCCGAGGTCGACGCCGTACTCAACGATGTTGCTCTCGCTGTCGACGAACTTTGCCGTCATCACGACCACCGGTTCCGCCGGCGGCTTCGCGGAGTCGAGTTCCAGGAGCCGCGCGTCCTCAGTCGTCAGCAGGCGGGCCGACGCGGTGTCGATCCGGTGCGTGATGGGCTGGCCGGTGGCCTCAGCGATGAGCTGTAGCGATGTTCCACCGGTCAGGCGCTCGCTTTTCGCCAACGCCGGGATCAGCTTCCCGTACCGGACGGGAATCCAGGATGTGGAGTGTGCGACGATTCCGTGCCGGTCGCGGTACACGCGACTCCGCCTGATCACGTCCGAACCCGGCGGGATGTCCAGTACGCGCGCCACCTCCACGGGGGCGGGTACCACGGCTGCTTGGTGGGAATCGGATCGTTCGCCGGACCCCCAGCTTGACCCGCTGCGCCGCCCTCGATCCTGCCTCTGAGCCCCCGAAGACATCGGCGTGCGAGGGTCCAACACCTCTGTTCCGATCCCGTGAATCCCTCGGACCAGCCCCTCGGTGCGGAGCTTCCGAAGCGCCTTTTCGGCGGTCGCGGTGCTGACATTCCACTCGTGCGCGAGGTTCTTGATGCTCGGCAGAAGCGTGCCCGGCCGTAGTTCGCCCGACGTGATCAGCTCTGTGTAGTGGGCGGCAATCTGGGCGTACGGCGCTCGATTGTCGACCTGATCCGACATCTGCCTTGCTCCCTTGTCTCAGTGGACGACAGCCCTACTGTACCCCTTGACACCTTAGGGTGCCCTAGGGAACCTTAGGGATGTGCCCGCCGGTCGGAAACAGTCGATCGGACACCGCTTACCGGCGTGCGCTGAACGAGAAAAGCCCTGGTGAACGCCAGGAAAAGCAAGGAGCGGCTCCCTACCGCCAAGCAGATAGCCGCTCCCTGACCCTCGAAGGGGTGTCTTCATGATGCCTGAAATGACTGTGCAGGTTGTGGGCGCCGTGCCGCGTCAGCCCTCGGAGTTGCGGGCGGCTGACTCGCCGTTGGGGCGGGTGCGGGTGGCGCGGGGTTGGTCGCAGGACAAGGTGGTGCGGGCGCTGGTTCTGCTCGCGGACGCCTGGCACTGGCGGATCGCGTCGGAACCGTCGTTGAAGGTCTACATCTCGGAGTGGGAGAACGGCGCCCGCCGTCCGGGGGAGACGTACCGGGTGCTGCTGTGCGCCCTGTACCGGGCCACCCCGGACGAACTGGGCTTCACCGCGTACGACAAGGCGCGCGGCAAGACGGACGGCGGCGCGTCGGAGCTCCGGGAGCGGGTCAACGACCTCACGTCCATGGTGGAGAACCTGACGGTCGCGCTGTCTGCGGCGGTTGCGGGGGTGTGGGCATGATGCCGGTGACTCTCGACCAGGTCGACGTGTCGGACCTGACCGGTTCGGAGCGGGCCGTCGCGCTGTACGCGTCGGACATGCCGAACGGGCGCGGCAGTCACTCCCGGGATGAGGTGCGGGAGTGGATCGCCCAGGGTGTGGAGCGGGTGGGCGTGAGGGAGCTGCGCCGTAGTGCGCGGTACCGCTACGGCTACCGGTTGCTGGAACTCGCCGGGATGCTGACGCCGGAGATCCGCGCGTGCCACACGGCGCGTTTCCCCGACCCGAAGCGTCTGCGCAAGGCCGGTCAGGAGTCCTCGAACAGCGTCTACGGCGACGGGATGACCGGCGCGGCGCTGCGCCGCAACGCTCAGGCCCGGACCGAGGGTGAGTGCCCGTGCGGGGGAAGCGGCCGGATCGCGTTCCGCTCCCCCGACTTCGACCCGTACGCGGCGTACGAGCGGGAGTGCCCCGTGCACGCCCCGCGCCGTGGCACGGCGTCCTGGGTACGAGGTGGCGCCCGATGACCGCTCCGCGTCGGATCGGGGCGCTGTACGCCCGTATGACGGCCCCGGCCGCCCCCGCCGTGCCGTTGGTGCGGCGGGAGCGCCGCCGGGCCGGGGATGAGTTCCCCGCGGTCCCCGCCGGGGGCATGGGACTGTCGCCGGAAGAGGTAGCCGCCCTGCTGTTCGAGGCGGGGGCGGACGTCGAGTACCTCGGGAGCGTGCCGGGCACGGACGCCCTGTACAGGGTCCTGAAGGTGTCGGCGGACGAACAGGGCCCCGCCGGGATCGTGAAGCTGGTCAGCGACTTCAGCGCGCTGGACTCGGAGGAGTTCTGGGAGGTGGCCGACTGCCGCCGGTTCGCCTACCGGCTGGCTCTGTCGTTCTGGTACGAGGGCGCCCGCTCCCGTCCGATGACGGTGGGGGAAGCGGCGGTCGCCCTGTACCTCTCGGACGCCTACCGCCATCACCAGGTGGACGCGCTCACGATGCGGCGGGCCCCGTTGCTGGTGTCCCGTGCGGTCCGTCAGGGCGCCGCCGCCGTTCCGGTCGAGACCCTGATTCGTCTCGGTGCGGCCATGGTCCGGGAGTTCACCACCCCCGCGTCCGTGACCCCCGTGACGGAGAGGGACACGCAGGTCAGTGCAGGGGACACACCCCGGGACACACCGAGGGACACACCCGGGGACACGCAGGCCGTGACGGACCCTGTGTCGGCGTCACGGCCGGGCGTCACGCGCGTCACGGCGGGCCGGGACTGGCTGTACCGGCAGGCGCTGCCGGACTGGCACCGCCGCCGCTTCTGCTTCGACCTCATGCGCGCCGACACCCGCCAGCCCACCCCCCTCATCGTCCGACTCGACAACGAGGGCGGATACGCGGTCGGGGTGACGCCCCCGGCCGGGCCGGACGGCACATGGGCGCGTTCGCTGCGGGCGGGGTGGTAGCCGTGCGCGTTCACCTCAACTCGACCCGGCGGCGCCGCCGCAAGGAACAGCTTGCGCGCCGCCACGGGCAGCACTGCGCGTACTGCCGCCGCCCGTTCAACGATCTGAAGGAAGCCACCTTGGACCACATCGTGCCCCTGTCTCTGTGGGGGTCGTGGTCGGTCACCTCGCTGATGCTGGCGTGCGTCGACTGCAACCAGGCCAAGGCCGACCGGTTGCCGCTCTCGATCGCGCTCGTTCTGTGCGCGGCGTCCACCCCGGCTGTTCACGCCGACGGCCCCTCGTTCACGGCCGCTCACGACGCGTTCACGGGGCCGTTCACGCTCGCGGTGTGGCGGTTGCTGGCCCGGATCGCGCACGCCCATCAGCCGGTGTTCACGGCCCGCTGGACACCCGATCGAGACGGTGAACGGTCTACCCCTGACCGGCGTAAATCGACCTGCCACGGTCAGCGTGTACGGCACCGGTCGGCCCGGCCGGACTGCCTGCGCGCACCCCGACCCGTACGCACCTGCGCGGGCCCGACCGGAGAGGCGGTGCACGCGTGAACACGATGAACACCCCCGTGAACGGAACACCCCGACCGGTGAACGGATCGAGCCGACCCGTGAACACCCTGAACAGCACCGTGAACGCCATGAACGCCGACCCGGACCCGGTGAACGCTCCCGTGAACACCACCACCGGTTCCGTGAACACCGGCCCGGACGCGGTGAACACGTCGGCCCGGCCCGTGAACGGCCGCTCCCGTACGGCCGCGCGTCGGCCCTCCCACGGCGGGGACGACGGCAAGCCGCCGCCCGCCGCCGCGCGGATCGTGGCCATGGCGCGTGAGCAGTACCGGTTCGTCATGTCCCCCGACGGACGCCCCTACGCGGTCGCCCGGGGCGGCTCGAACATCGCGCTGCCGCTGCGGGGCAAGGCCGGTGTCCGCCAGCGCCTCGCCCGGCAGTTCGCCGACGACTACCCCGGCGAAGTCGCCTCCCAGTCCGCGCTGGCCGACGCCATGACCGTGCTGGAAGGCGTCGCGGAGGACGACGACCCCGAACCCGTCCACCTGAGGGTCGGACGCGCCCCCGACGGGGCCGTGGTCGTCGACCTCGGCAGCGCAGACGGACGCGCGGTCGTCGTCACCCCCCTCGGGTGGGACGTCGTCGACCGCTCCCCCGTCCTCTTCCGCCGTTCCGGCGCCATGGCCCCGATGCCCGAACCCGTCCTTGACGGCGACGGACTCGCGAAGCTGCACGCGCTGCTGAACATGGACACCCCGACGTTCCGCCACCTGGTGGCGTGGCTGGTAGCGGCGTGGATTCCCGACATCCCGCACCCGGTGCTGGTCTGCAAGGGCGAACAGGGCACGGGGAAGTCCAAGGCGGCTGAGATGGCCGTCAACGTCGTCGACCCGTCCCCGGCCGCGCGGCGCAGTCCCCCGCGTGACGAGAAGGCGTGGTCACGGCAGGCGTTCAGCTCCTGGGCGTTGTGTCTGGACAACGTGTCGGCGATCCCGCCATGGCTGTCGGACACCCTGTGCAAGGCCGTGACCGGTGACGGGGTCGTCGACCGCGCCCTGTACACCGACGACGACGTGGTGGTGCTCACCTTCAAGCGCGTCCTCGCGATGACGACCATCGACGCCGGGGCGCTCGCGGGGGACCTCGCGGAACGCGTGCTGATGCTGGACATGCAGCTCATCGACTCCACACAGCGCCGCTCCGAAGAGGAACTGAACGCCACCTTCGACGCGGTACGCCCGGCGGTCCTCGGGGCCCTGTTCGACGTCCTCGCGTGCGTCCTCGCGGTCCTCCCCTCGGTGCGGCTGGAGTCCATGCCCCGCATGGCCGACTTCGCCCGCGTGCTGGCGGCCGTCGACCGCACCCAGGGCTGGAACACCCTCGGGGACTACCTCGCCGCGTCCGCGAACGTCGCCACCGACGCCCTGGAAGGCGACCTGTTCGCCATGGCCATCTCCCACCTGGTCGAACAGGCGGGCACCTGGCAGGGCACCGCCGGACAGTTGCTCGATGCACTCCCCGCCCCGCTGATCCGGCCCCCGAACTGGCCCAAGGACGCCACCCGCGCGAGCGGCAGGGTCAAGCGCCTCGCACCGCTCCTGCGGTCCATCGGCATCACCGTCGACGACACGCAGCGTAGCGCCGACCGGCACCGCCACCGCCTCCTCACCCTCTCCCGCGCACCCGACGAACCCGACCCAGCGTCCGCAGCGTCCGCACCCGGACAGGGGCCTCTGTGGCCGGATGCCACCCCACCGGGAAGCGGCCAACCCCCGCACCACCTGCACTGACGTCACCGGACCAGCCTTCCGGGCCGGGCCGCACCTAGCGGCCCGGACACGTCACCGCTGCGGACGCTACAGCCGTCCAGCGCCCGCAGCGTCCGCACCAGCGTCCACACCCCACACCCCCGCCGACCTGCGCCAACGCGAGCGTGCGGACGCTGGAACGCTGCGGACGCTGCAATACACCAACTCTCTAGGACCGCGCACCGGCACCACTCCCACGCACCGCACCCCGGACACGAGGAGTCACCACCACCATGGCCAGCACCCAACCCGCCGACCCCCGCGCGACCCTGCGGGGCGGACTCCCGGACCGCTACCTCACCCCCGAAGACCTGGTCACCATGTTCAGCCTCCCGAGCGTCGAAACCGTCTACGCATGGCGCCGCAAACGCATCGGCCCCCCCCGGCTTCCGCGTCGGCAAGTACCTCCGCTTCAACCCCGCCGCCGTACGGGCGTGGGAGACCCAGCGCACCGCACTCGACGACGCGGCCTGACGGGGTGCTAGACCTAGCACCCGCCCCCGCTAGGTCTAGCACCGCCACTAGCGGCCCATGCCCGTCCTGACCTGCTGTCTAGCGGCTAGCAGCCCCGTCCTGGGGAACCGGTCCCAACCCCCGGTGGCCCCGGCGGACGGCCCGCCTCCCCGGCTAGACAACCGGCCCGACCGAGGGGCCGTGACGCAACCTGCGACAGCTGCGCAGGGTTCCGTCACGACCCCGGGGTAAAGCCCCCCCGGCCCTACCCCGCCCCCGCCGGCCGGACTTGACTCGGCTTCTCCGGCCCCCGTCCGGCACCCGCCGGGGTAGAGGGAGCCCTCTACCCCGGTAGAGCCCCGGGTAAAGGCCGCCGACCTGCGCGGTAACGGGGGTAAAGGGGGAGCGGCACCGACGGGGAGGCACCCCCCTCAGCGCCCATCGAAGCCTCTGCCTCAACCTCCCTGAACCTCACCCGCCTCTACCCGGCCGTGCCTGCGGACCGACCCGAGAAGGAAGCCCGGATGACCATCCACCTGGAAGACCGCTGGTACCGACGCGGCGCCCCCGGCAGCGAGCGTGTCCCCACCGCCCGCCACGGCCAACAGCCCCGCTACCGCGCGCACTTCACCGCCCGCGACGGCAGCAGCACCGCGAAGACCTTCCGCCGACGCCGCGACGCCGAACGCTGGCTCACCCGAACCCGCACCACCCACCTCCTGAAGGGACACGCCTGACCATGGCTGGCCACATCCAAGACCGCTGGTACAAGACCGAGGACAACGCCGACGGCAAGCCGGTGCGCGTCCGCACCGACCGTTACGGCATCGGCCTGCGCTACCGTGCCCGCTACATCGGCCCCGACGGCACCGAGAAGTCCAAGAGCTTCCCCGACGGCAAGAAGCGCCTTGCCGATGCGTGGCTCTCGGAGACGGAAGCCGACATGTCGAACGGCACCTACGTCGACCCCAAGGCAAGCCGCACGACGTTCCGGCAGTACGCCGAGAAGTGGTTGAAGACGCAGACCACCGACCTGACGACCCGCGAGACAGTCACGTCATCGGTTCGCGGCCACGCGATCCCCTACATCGGGTCGCGGCCACTCGGTTCGTTCAAGCCGGAGCACATCCGGGACTGGCTCAGCGAGTTGGAGCGGGCCGTCCCCGCATCGTCGTACCGACGCGTGATCTACAACAACGTGTCGACGATCCTCAACGCGGCTGTCGACGACGGCCACTTGTCGAAGAACCCGTGCCACGCACAATCCGTACGCCCTCCTGCCCCCGGAACCGGCCGCGTGGTGCCGTGGGCGGCTGAGCGTGTCTTCGGCGTCCGGGAGGCACTGCCGGAGCGCTTCCGCGCGGCAGTCGACCTCGGAGCGGGATGCGGTCTGCGACAGGGGGAGATCTTCGGGCTTCCCGTGGACGAGGTCGACTTCGAGTCGGGGTGGCTGCACATCGTGAACCAGGTCAAGGTGACGTCCGGGGGGCTCGTCTTCGGCCCGCCGAAGCGGGACAAGCTCCGTGACGTCCCCCTGCCCGACCGCGTGGCGGACGCCCTCAAAGCCCACATGAAGGAGTTCCCGCCGGTCGCGGTGACCCTGCCGTGGCTCAGGAAAGATGGCCGCATGGTCACGCGGCAGTTGCTCTTCACCCGCCTCGATGGCGCGGGCGCCGTACGGCGGACCGACTTCAACGACCGCGCATGGAAGCCCGCTCTCGTCACGGCCGGCGTGATACCCGAGCCCGAACCCGGCGAGCGTCACCAGGCCGCGCGCGAACACGGGATGCACGCCCTGAGGCACTTCTACGCGTCCGTGTTGCTGAATGCCGGTGAGAACATCAAGGCGCTGAGCCGCTACCTCGGGCACAACGACCCGGGGTTCACGCTGCGGGTGTACACGCACCTCATGCCGAACAGCGACGCGCGTGCCCGTACTGCGGTGGACAGCATGTACGCGGGGACCGATCCGGCGCCGGACGGCCCACAGACGGCCCACAGGCACTGAGACGACGTGGGGCCGACGGTCACAACCCGTCGGCCCCACTCGCGTGTTCTGCGGGAAACCCGCCCTGACCTGCCCTTACAGCACCGGCAAGTTCTTCCGCAGCTCGAACGCCGTGACCTCGCTGCGGTACTCCTCCCACTCCTGGCGCTTGTTGCGCAGGAAGAAGTCGAAGACGTGTTCGCCGAGGGTCTCGGCGACCAGGTCGCTGCGTTCCATGAGGGAGAGGGCCTCGCCGAGGTTCTGGGGGAGGGGTTCGATGCCCATGGCGCGGCGTTCGGCGTCGGAGAGGGCCCAGACGTCGTCCTCGGCGCCCGCGGGGAGTTCGTAGCCCTCCTCTACGCCCTTCAGGCCGGCCGCGAGGAGCAGGGCGTACGCCAGGTACGGGTTCGCGCCGGAGTCCAGGGAGCGGACCTCGATGCGGGCGGAGCCGGTCTTGCCGGGCTTGTACATGGGGACGCGGACCAGGGCGGAGCGGTTGTTGTGGCCCCAGCAGATGTACGAGGGGGCCTCGCCGCCGGCGCCGGCGG